>NZ_MSJQ01000016.1 GCF_014596515.1 Streptomyces sp. CBMA156 | reverse complement strand
ACGCCGTCGGCGCGTACGGGCCCGGCGCCGGAGGCGACGGCGGCGGCGCCCAGGGCGAGCGCCCCGAGGACACCGCGACGGCCGGGCAGACGGCCGGGCGGAGAGCCGGGCAGACGGCCGGGCAAGGGGGCGAACGGCGGGTCGGACGGGCGGCTGGGCTGGGATCCGGTCACCCGCCCACTGTGCCGACCCGCCGCCGCGCCGCGCGTCCGCCCGCGGCAGGAGGCCCGCGGCGCCCTGCGACCACGGGCCTACGCCCGTGGCGGCAGCCGGGGCGAAGCCCGCCCCAGGACCCGGCCGGCCCTTACCGCAAGGGAGTTGCCGGGGCGTCCAGGAGCGCGTCGAGCAGTCCGGGAAAACGGGTGTCGAGATCGGTGCGGCGCAGGCTGACGAAGCGGTTGCGGCCGGCGACGCGGGTGGTGGTGACGCCGGCCTCGCGCAGCACCCGCATGTGGTGGGAGACGGTCGACTTGTGGAGGTGGTCCAGGCCCAGGTCGCGGGGGGCGCAGGAGTGTTCGGCGTCGTCGGCGTAGCTGAGCAGCAGGGTCATCCGTACGGGGTCGCCGAGGGCGTGCAGGACCGTGACGAGGTCGATGTCCGCGGTGGCGGGCTGGGGAAGCCGCTCGTCGTCGCTCATGGCACTGCTCCTCGGACCGCCGGGGGTGAACGGATGGTTTGACAATCATCCACCCATCCCCGAGTGTTTGACGAGCGTCAAACTGTTGCACGTCCGTCCAACAGTTCGCCCAACAGCCTGCCGGGCGGTCCGTCCGGCAGGCCGTCCGCCGATCCGTCCCATGCGCCCCGGGGGGCCCTCCCGTGCCCGTACCTCTGCTCCTGCTCGCCCTCGGCACCTTCGCCATGGGCACCGACTCGATGGTCTTCGCCGGCATCCTCGGCCCGATCGCCGCCGACCTGGACGTGTCGGTGCCGGCCGCCGGCCAGCTGGTCACCGTCTTCGCGCTCGGCTACGCGCTGCTGGCCCCGGTGCTGGCCACGCTCACCGCCCGCTGGCCGCGCCGGCGCCTGCTGCTGATCGCGCTCGCCGTGTTCAGCGCCGCCAACGCGCTCAGCGCGCTGGCCCCCACCTACGGGCTGCTGCTGGCCACCCGGGTGCTCGCCGCGGTCGGCGCCGCCCTCTACACGCCGACCGCCAACGCGGTGGCCACCACCCTGGTCGCCCCCGAGCGGCGCGGCCGGGCGCTGGCGACGGTGCTCGGCGGGATGACGGTGGCCACCGCCCTCGGGGTGCCGCTGGGCACCTGGGTGGGGCGCACCGACTGGCGGATGACGATGTGGCTGGTCACCGCCCTGGGCCTGGCGGCGCTGGCCGGCCTGGCGCTGCTGCTGCGGGACCTACCCGCCCCCACCGCCGCCCCCGCCCTGAAGGCCCGGCTGGCGCCGCTGGGGCAGCGCCGGGTGCTGGGCGCCGCGGCCACCACGCTGGTGTTCTTCCTCGCCTTCCAGAGCGTCTACATCTACCTGTCCACCGCGGTGGCCGGCGCCACCGGCGGCGACTCCGACCGGCTGAGCCTGATCCTGCTCACCAGCGGCGTGATGTCGGTGGCCGGCAGCTGGCTGGGCGGGCGCCTGGTGGACCGCGTCGGGGTGCGCCGGGTGCTGCTGACCGGCTCGGCGGTGGCCGCGGGCGCGTTCGCCGCGCTGCCGTGGCTGGGGCGCAGCATGCCGGGGGCGCTGGGGTACGCGCTGGTGGTGCCGCTGGCGGGGTGGGCGGTGTCGGTGGCGCTGCCGCACCGGCTGGCGTCGATCGATCCGGGGAGCGCGCCGCTGCTGATCTCGCTGAACAGCAGTGCGCTGTACCTGGGGACGGCGGCGGGGGGTGTGGCGGGGTCGGCGGCGATCTCGGTGCTGGGCGGGCGGTGGTTCCCGTTCGTGGCGGCGGTGCTGGCGCTGGTGGCGTGCGCGGTGGCGGCGGCGAGCACCCGCGACGAGCGTCCGGCGGGGGCCGGGGAGGCCGCGGCGCCGCAGCGGGCCGCGCGGGTGTGAGAAGACACGCGCGAGAAGGCGCGGGTGCCCCGGACCGGCGGTGAGCCGGTCCGGGGCACCCGCGCAGGGGTTCAGCCCCGCAGGACCTCGCCGACCAGGGCGCGGGCCTCGTCCTGGACCCGGGCGAGGTGGTCGTCGCCGTGGAAGGACTCGGCGTAGATCTTGTAGACGTCCTCGGTGCCCGAGGGGCGGGCGGCGAACCAGGCGTTCTCGGTGCAGACCTTGATGCCGCCGATCGCGGCGCCGTTGCCGGGGGCGTTGGCGAGGACGGCGGTGATCTTCTCCCCGGCGATCTCGCCGGCGCCGACCCGTTCCGGGGAGAGCCGGGCCAGGCGGGCCTTCTGCTCGCGGTCGGCGGGGGCGTCGACGCGGGCGTAGGAGGGGGCGCCGTGACGCCCGGTCAGCTCGCGGTAGCGGGCGCTGGGGGTGGTGCCGGTGACGGCGGTGATCTCGGCGGCCAGCAGGGCCAGCAGGATGCCGTCCTTGTCGGTGGTCCACACGCCGCCGTCGCGGCGCAGGAAGGAGGCGCCGGCGCTCTCCTCGCCGCCGAAGCCGATGGAGCCCTCCAGCAGGCCGTCGACGAACCACTTGAAGCCGACCGGGACCTCCACCAGGGTGCGGCCGAGGTCGGCGGCGACGCGGTCGAGCATCGAGGAGGAGACCAGGGTCTTGCCGACGCCGGCGTCGCCGGGCCAGTCGGCGCGGTGGCGGTAGAGGTAGTCGACGGCCACCGCCAGGTAGTGGTTGGGGTTCATCAGGCCGCCGTCGGGGGTGACGATGCCGTGCCGGTCGGCGTCGGCGTCGTTGCCGGTGGCGATGGCGTACTGGTCCTTGCGACCGATGAGGGAGGCCATCGCGGCCGGGGAGGAGCAGTCCATGCGGATCTTGCCGTCCCAGTCCAGCGTCATGAACCGCCAGGTCGGGTCGGTCACCGGGTTGACGACGGTCAGGTCCAGGCGGTGGGTCTCGGCGATGCGCGCCCAGTAGTCCACCGAGGCGCCGCCCAGCGGGTCGGCGCCGATGCGCAGCCCGGCGGCGCGCACCGCGTCCAGGTCCAGGACGGAGGGCAGGTCCTCGACGTAGCTGCCGAGGTAGTCGTGGCGTCCGGTGGTGGCGGCGGCCAGGGCCCGCGCGTAGGGGACCTTCCTGACGCCGCGCATGCCCTCGCGGATCAGTTCGTTGGCGCGGTCCTGGATCCGGCCGGTGGCCTGGGATCCGGCCGGGCCGCCGCTGGGCGGGTTGTACTTGAAGCCGCCGTCGCGCGGCGGGTTGTGGGAGGGGGTGATCACGATGCCGTCCGCGAGGGCGCGGGGGCTGCGCCGGTTGTGGGCGAGGATCGCGTGGGAGACCGCCGGGGTGGGGGTGTAGCCGTCGGCGTCGTCGATGAGGACGTGGACGCCGTTGGCGGCCAGCACCTCCAGGGCGGTGACCTTGGCCGGCTCCGAGAGGGCGTGGGTGTCGGCGCCCAGGAACACCGGTCCGGCGACGCCCTGTTCGGCGCGGTACTCGCAGATCGCCTGCGTGGTCGCGGCGATGTGGTCCTCGTTGAAGGCAGCGTCCAGCGACGAGCCCCGGTGCCCCGAGGTCCCGAACGCCACCCGCTGCCCGGGCTCCTGTGGGTCCGGGTTCAGCGCGTAGTACGCCGTCACCAGCCTCGCCACGTCCACCAGGTCACCGGGCTGCGCCGGCTGCCCGGCCCGTGCGTGTGCCATCCGTCTTCTCCCGCCGAAAGTCGGTAACTACGCGGTACGTCCCCGTCCCGCGCTCACCGATCGTAGCCAGAACGCGACCGTGCCCCGAACCGCGCGGGCGGTCCGGGGCGGCACGGACGACGGGGACGGCGGGCTTCAGGCAGGTTTGAGGCGGGCTTGAGGTCCGCTTCAGGCGGGCTTCAGGTGGGCTTCAGGCGGGCGGCTGCCGACGGTGCGCCGCGAGCGCGGGGCGGGTTCCTTCGGGCAGGTGCGCCCGTCCTCCTCGGTCGCCGCCCCGCGTACCCGGCCCCACCGGGTGGGCGTCCCTGCGGAACTGAACCGCTGGGACGACATCCGGCGCTGTCACCGCGCGGCGGGGTTCCGGGTCGCGGTGGGACGTGTAGAAACGAGCCGCACCGGGCCGGGCCGCGCCCGCCGTCCCGTCGCCGCCCCGGCCCCGCGTCAGGACGGGCACGTCCGGTGGCGGAGCAGCCGGCCGGCGCCCGCCCCCAAGCCACTTCTCGTCCAAGGAGACCGGGCACATGCTGAGAATCACCGCAGACGTCTATTCCGGCCGGCCCAACCCCGTCGCGGACATCACCGACGCGGCACAGGCGCGCACAGCCCTGCGGGAGCTGACGCGGGACCGGGCCTTGTTCTCGGGCCCCCGGCCCTCCGACCCGCCCGCGGGCCCCCTCGGCCTGCGGGGGTTCTGGCTGGAGACCTTCGACGACGAGCTCGCGCACGACTTCGACGTGGAGTCCCGCCTGTACCTCCCGGCGGGGCCGCAGGTCCCCGCCGGGCGCTCCGCCGAGGTCGCCGAGCGGCTGGTCGCCCTCGCGGACTGGAGTCAGGCCCCGGCCACCCTCGCCGGGCCCACGCCGCCGGTCGACGCGTCCTTCCGGGAGTTCCTGCTCGAACAGCTGGCGAGCAGCGGCCGGGCCTCCCTGAAGGACCGGGTCGGGCCGGCGGGCGGCGGTCAGGAGGAGAACCCCGCGGTCACCTGCACGATCGAGATCGGGGCGTTCAACCCCGGGTTCTGGAACAACGACCCGAACGTCCTGGACAACAACAACTGCTACAACTACGCCAGCAACTGGCGCACGAACACCTTCGCGCAGCCCGGCCGCGGCTGCGGCAGCATGTACACGCAGATCACCTGCGAGGAAGTGACCCGCGCGGCGCTCTGCGACGGCATGCACCACCGGTTCGACTGCTTCCCCGACAACGAGGCGCCGCGTCCCCTGGTCGCCCTGGTCGTCATCCCCGGCGGCGGCGACTACCACTGGTACCGGAGGCAGAAGGAGGGTTTCTGGGGCCACAAGCCGGGCGGGACGGCGGCTCGCAACTACGACAACAGCGGGAACGTGATCTACGACCCGGAGACCGCCGACCGCGGACCCTACACGATCTTCTGCGGCTACTTCTACGGTTGCAGCAGCCAGCGGCAGAGGATCAACTGACGAGCGCCCGAGGGCCCCGGACCGTCGTCGAGGTGGACCTCTACAGCGGGCGGCCCAACCCGCGCTTCCCCCTGGAACCGGCCACGGCCGGCGAGCTGGCGCACCGGATCGGCGCGCTGACGCCGGCGCCCGCGAGCGGGCGGCCGGACGTCGGGCTCGGCTACCGGGGACTGCGCGTCCTGACCGGCCCGCACGGCACCGGCGCCGGGGTCGTCGTCTCCGGCGGGGTGGTGACCCTGCCAGGACCGGACGGGACGCCGCGCCGCCTGCGGGACCCCGGGCGGGCACTGGAACGCTGGCTCCTCGCCCGGGGCGTGGGGCACCTGGACCCCGCTGTCGTCGCGACGGTGCGCCGGGAACTCGCACGGTAGCGGCGGGTGGTGGAGCGGGAAGCCCGCGGGACGGCCCTGCCGACCGGAGCGGCTTCCCGCTCAAGGCGTTCGGGGCGAGGCTCCGCCGGTGAGACTCCGCCGGTGAAGCTCCGCAGCGGCTGCGGGGCGAAGGACGCGGTCCGGCCCGGTGAAGCGGCGTCGCGGCTGCCCCCGGGGCGTTCGATCCCGGCCTCCCGGGGCCCCGTCAGGCCGACGCGGGCGGCTGCTGACGGTAGGCCGCGAGCGCGGGGGCGGTGGTGGTGGCGACGAACTCCGTCACCCGGTAGCGCGTCAGCCCGGCCTCGGTGAACGGGTCGGTGGCCACCAGTGCCTCGATCGAGGCACGGTCCGTGCCCGCCGCGAGGATCACCCCGCCGTCGCGCGGCACCTTGCGCCCCGAGGCGAGGAAGGTGCCCGCCGCGTAGTGCGCCTCCAGCCACGCGATGTGCCGCGGCAGCACGGCGTCGATCGACTCCAGGTCGGCGGTGTACGTCAGCTCCAGAACGAACATGCCCACCAGGCTAGTGTCCCGGCCCCGGCGGCTCCCGCCGGGAGGGTGCCGAGCCCAATCCTGCCAGCTCAGGCAAGGTTTCGGTAGGACACAGCACACCCTTCCTCCGTCTTGCCGCGCACCGTGGCGGGCCCGCAGACTCGTGCGCATCCCACCGAGCGCCCCGCGCCGGCCGCCCTGCCCAGGGCGCCCGGCGTGCGCGGCGTGCTGCCCGCGCACCGCGAGGGGCGGCGGGTGGGAGGAACCACACGGACGACGAAGGGGGACGGACCATGGGCGTGCACGAGGACCTGGTGCTCAGGGCGCGGGTGCGGCTGCTGAGCCACAACGAGCGGATCCTGCACGGCGAGGAGGGCCTGTGGGTGTACCGGGCGCTGTTCACGGTCAGCCCGGACGCCTACGCCTACAAGCTGGCGTTCGTACTGCGGGAGGCGGCCGAGGGGCCGCTGCCGGCCCGTCTGCCCGAGGCGCGGGAGGCGCTGCTGGCGGAGGCGAGGGCCGCCTCGGCACGCGTCCCCGGCCACGCGCCGGCCCACCAGCGGCGGATGTGGGAGTACCCGGTGGCCGAGCTGCGGCACGTCGAGCGGCAACTCGGCGGTGCACGGCAGTAGGTGATCACCCGATGGTTGCGGTACAACAATCCCTATTTGACGACCGATCGGAGAAATTCTGATATGAGCAGGTCAGGACTGTCCCGCCGCGCCCTCCTCGCCGGCGCCGGAGCCGGCGCCGTCACCGCCGTCGTCGGCTGGAACACCTCCACCGCCGCCTGGGCCACCGAGAGCGGCGCCGACGTCGCCGAACTCCCCTCCCTGGACGGCACGGTGACCCTCCAGGGCGACGGCCTGGAGCGCTTCTCCAGCGACTTCGGCCACCTCGTCACCGCCAGGCCCCGGGCGGTGCTGCGCCCGGGCTCGGTGCGCGACGTGCAGCGGCTGGTGGCCTTCGCCCGCCGTCACCGCATCCCGGTGGCCGTCAACGGGCAGAGCGGCGACCTCGCGCAACTCGGCGCGGCCGGGCTGGAGTCGCACTCCAGCTACGGCCAGGCCAACCCGCGCGGCGGCATCGCCATCGACGCCCGCGGCCTGTCCAGGGTCGTCTCGGTGCGGCCCGGACGCGCCGTGGTCGAGGCCGGGGCGACCTGGGCGCAGGTCACCGAGGCGGGCCTGGCGGCGGGCTGGGTGCCGCCGGTGCTCACCGACTACCTGCACCTGTCGGTGGGCGGGACGCTGAGCGTCGGCGGCATCGGCGGCGCCGTCCAGCGCTACGGCATGCAGGTCGACAACGTGCTGGAACTGGACGTGGTCACCGGCACCGGCGAGCTGGTCACCGCCTCGCCCACCCGCAACCGCGAGCTGTTCGAGGCGGTGCTGGCCGGCGGCGGCCAGGTCGGCGTCATCGTGCGCGTCACCCTCGCCCTGGTGAAGGTCCGCGAGCGCGCCCACGTCTTCTCGCTGTACTACGACGACCTGGACGCCTACCTCGCCGACCAGGAGAAGGTCCTGGCCGGGCGCCGCTTCGACCTCCAGGTCGGCGACGTGGTGCGCAGCGCGGACGGGTCGCGGTGGCGCTACAAGGCGGAGCTGGTGGCGTTCGCGGACGCCGGGCGGACGGTGGACCGGACGGCACTGCTGGCCGGGCTGGTCCCGGTGGAGACGGAGGTGGTGGAGCAGAGCTGGCGGGAGTACGCGTTCCGGGTGGACGGCTTCGCCGGGTACCTGCGGGCGGCCGGGTTCTGGTCGCTGCCCAAGCCGTGGCTGAGCGTGTTCCTGCCCGCGTCGTCGGCGCGGGCGTTCATGGCGCGGGCCGCGGAGGTGCTGACCGCCGCCGACCTGGGGGCGGGGCTGCTGCTGTTCTACCCGTACCTGCGCTCGAAGGTGAAGGCGCCGCTGGCGGTGCTGCCGGGGCAGCAGGAGGTGGGCTGGCACTTCGACCTGCTGGCCTTCCCCGGCCCGGGGTCGGACAGTGCGGCGATGCTGGAGCGCAACCGGCGCCTGTACGACCTGGCGGTGGAGCTGGGCGGCAAGCGGTACCTGATCGGGGCGGTGCCGGGGATGACGCGGGAGGACTGGCGGCGTCACTACGGGGGGCAGTGGGAGAAGGTGGCGCGGGCCAAGCGCCGGTTCGACCCGGCGGGGATCCTGACGCCGGGCCAGGGCATCCACGCGTCCTGACCGCCTGACCGCTGACCCGGTCGGGGCATGCCGCCGGGCCGTCCGCGCGTTCACGTCGGCGCGGGCGTCCCGGCGGCCCTGCGGGGCACCGGGACCCCGGGGCTCCCGGGAGGGGTCAGGTGATCTCCAGCTGGGCCATCATGCCCATCGCGGAGTGGTCCAGCAGGTGGCAGTGGTACGGGTAGCGGCCGCGGTAGGAGTCGAAGACGGCCTGGAGGCGCACGCTCTCACCGGGCATCAGGCGCACGGTGTCCTTCAGCCCCGCCTCCCCGGGCCCGGGGGCCGCTCCGTTGCGGGCCAGGACGCGGAACTGCACCAGGTGCAGGTGGAAGTTGTGCGGGATGTCGGTGTTGGCGTTGACGACCGTCCAGATCTCCGAGGTGCCGAAGGCGACGGAGGCGTCGACCCGGGCGGGGTCGTACGCCTTGCCGTCGATCAGGCCGCGCGGGGCGAGGCCGCCGCCGGTCTCGACCTTCAGCACGATGGTGCGCTCGCGCACCGCCGGGCCGGGCGGCGCCAGGGTGCGCAGCCGGTCGGGCACGGCGGAGGGGTCGGGGGCGGGGCGGCCGACGTCGAAGCGCAGGACCTGGCCGACGTGTTCGGCGGGGCCGGGCGGCATGGAGTTGGTGAGCACGACGCCGGTGCCGGGGCGGTAGCGGGAGAAGTCGATGACGACGTCGGCCCGTTCGCCCGGTGACAGGTCGACGGTGTCGGTGGTGTGGGGGCGTTCCAGCAGGCCGCCGTCGGAGCCGATCTGGGTGATCGGGCCGCCGTCGGCCAGGCGCAGGGAGAAGAAGCGCAGGTTGGAGGAGTTGAGCAGGCGGATGCGGTAGCGGCGGGCGGCGACGTCGACCCTGGGCCAGGGACGGCCGTTGGCGAGGATGGTGGCGCGGCCTTCGGCGTCGTCCATCCGGTAGACGAGGTTGCCGGCGGTGTCGAAGCGGGCGTCGCGCAGGGCGATGGGCAGGTCGTAGCGGCCGGAGGGCAGCGGCAGGGCGGCCTCGGTGGCGTCGGTGAGCAGGTAGGTGCCGGCCAGGCCGCGGTAGACGTGTTCGGACTCCAGGTGGTGGGCGTGGTCGTGGAACCACAGGCTCGCGTGGGGCTGGGCGTTGGGGTAGGTGTAGGTGCGGGTGGCGCCGGCGTCGAGCAGGTTCATCGGGCCGCCGTCGCTGTCCGGCGGGACGGACGAGCCGTGCAGGTGGACGGAGACCGGGTCGTCCAGCAGGTTGGTCTGGCGCACGATCACCGGCCGCCCGGAGCGGGCGCGGATGACGGGGCCGGGGAAGGCGCCGTTGTAGGTGAGGACGTCGGTGCGGCGCCCGGGCAGGATCCGGGCGAAGGAGCGCAGCATGGTCATCGTGTAGGTGTCGGCCCCGTTGTCGGTGGCGACGGGGCTGAGCACCGGGGGCAGCGGCAGGGCGGTGGTGAACTTCTGGGCGAGCGCGGGGCCGGCGTCCGGGCCCGGGTCTGCGTCGGTGCCCGCCGGGTGGGTGTGGGCGCCGTCCCCTGCGGAGGCGGCGGTGGCGGTGGCGGAGGCGGCCGGGTGCTGGGTGGTGCGGAGGAGCAGGACTCCTCCCCCGGTCGCCAGGGCGGCGCCGATCATCCTGCGTCTGGTCACCATCGCGTCGTTCCTCCCGTGTGGGCTCCCCCGGCCTCGCCCGGGTGGGGGCGGCCTTGTCCGGGGGTGATTGCAGCAGCGCCGGCTCACGCGCCGGTGGGGTCCGGGTGGGGCGGCGGGCGGCGGCCGCCCGGGCGCTCGCCGGGGCGGGCGGTGGGGCGGGCGGTGGGTGCGGTGGGTGCGGTGGGTGAGCTGCGGGTGTTGCGGGCGCCTTGCGGGCGGTGGCCACGGTGGCTCCAGGCGCGGTCGAGGAACGCTCAAGGGACTCGGACGCGGTGAACGCCCGTACTCGCCAGGGGCCCCGGCGTGCCGCTCACCCGCGCGCCCGTCCCCCCTCGCGGTGAAGGACCCGACGGGGTCGGTGGACTCGAAGGAAGGGCCGGAGCGTGGACCTGGGGTACTGGCTGCCGAGGGCGGCCGAGGTGGCCGAGCGGTGGGGCGAGCGGTTCGGGCCGATGGACCCGCATCCCTCGCACCTGGTGGACGAGGCGGACTTCGCCGCCGCGTTCGAGCGCTTCGCCAAGCGCCTGGAGCACAACTACCCGTTCTTCCATCCGCGTTACGCCGGGCAGATGGTCAAGCCGCCGCACCCGGCGGCGCTGGTGGGCTATCTGACGGCGATGCGGTTCAACCCCAACAACCACGCCTACGAGGGCGGGCCCGCGACCAACGACATGGAACGCGAGTGCGTCGCGCAGCTGGCCGCGATGTTCGCGCTGCCCGCGCACGTGGGCCACCTGACCAGCAGCGGCACCATCGCCAACCTGGAGGCGCTGTACGTGGCGCGCCAGAGCCACCCGGGTCTCGGGGTCGCCTACAGCAGCCAGGCCCACTACACCCACAGCCGGATGTGCCACGTGCTGGGCGTCGAGGGGCACGCGGTGGCGGCCGACGCCGAGGGCCGGATGGACACCGGCGCCCTGGAGGAGCTGCTGCGCACCGGGCGGGTGGGCACGGTGGTGGTCACCTGCGGCACCACCGGGGCGGGCGCGGTGGACCCGGTGCACGAGATCGTGCCGCTGGCCCGCCGCTACGGGGCGCGGGTGCACGTGGACGCCGCGTACGGCGGGTTCTTCGCGCTGCTCGCCGCCGACGAGGCGCTCGCGGCGTCGCTGGAGGTGGACCCCGCGCCGTGGCGGGCGATCGCGGGCTGCGACTCGGTGACCGTCGACCCGCACAAGCACGGCCTCCAGCCGTACGGCTGCGGGGCGGTGCTGTTCGCCGACCCCGGCATCGGACGGCACTTCGCCCACGACTCCCCGTACACCTACTTCACCGACGCCGAACTGCACCTGGGCGAGATCAGCCTGGAGTGCTCGCGCGCCGGGGCGTCGGCCGCCGCCCTGTGGCTGACCCTTCAGCTGCTGCCGCTCACCCCCGGCGGGCTGGGCGCGGGGCTGGCCGCGAGCCGGCGCGCCGCGCTCGCCTGGGCCGCGCGGATCGAGGACAGTGCCGAGCTGACGCTGCACCAGCGGCCGCAGCTGGACATCGTCACGTGCTTCCCCACCGTCGCCGGGACGCCGGCGCTGTCGGCGATCGACGCCGCCAGCGAGCGCGTGCTGCGCCGGGGCATGGCCGACGAGAGCGACCCGGTCTACCTGAGCGTGCTGCGCGTGGACGCCGCCGACTTCACCCGCCGCCACCCGGGCGTGCGGGCGGACGCGGGCGGGGCGCGGGTGCTGCGCAGCGTGCTGATCAAGCCCGAGGCGGAGGGGTGGGTGGCGCCGCTGCACGCCCGGGTCGCGGCCCTGGCCGCCGC
>NZ_MSJQ01000159.1 GCF_014596515.1 Streptomyces sp. CBMA156 | reverse complement strand
GTCCGCTCCGCAGACATGACGCGCCGTCACTAGCGTGACGGAGCGTTGTGGCGCCCCTCCGGGGCGCAGTAGCGGAGTGTGACGTCGGCTCCGCCGCCGTCGGGTCGGCGGGGGTTCGGCTCGGTGGCCGGGTGGTCCTTCCGTCGGGGTGCCGGCGCGTCCGCGCCGGGGCCCTTCGGGCCGGTGCCTCGCTGGTCCAGGCCGGTATTTCTGCTGGTCAGTGGGGGTTTTGGCGCACTCCGTGCGCCTGGCTGACCGGGAGGAGGGGGGTGGCTCTCCTGTCCGTCGCCGCCCTCGCCATCCCATCAGGACAGGCAGGCCGGCCTTCCCTGGCGCCCCCACAGCATGTCACCCATCGTCGCGATGAGCAACCCCCTGCCTGACGTCAACACTCATCGTGACTGTCCTGTGAGAGGTCTAGACCCTTCCTAAGGGTCTAGACCCATCGGGCCCGACTCGAATTCCCCACACCCGGAAACAACGCCATGACCCCGTATCAGAATCCCGCCGTCAGCCAATCCCGCCACACCCGGCACCCTCATCCAACCCCGACCACCGGAATGCATCAACCCGACCCTTGTGTAGCGACAGGAATCCCACTCCATGCCCCCTCAGAAAACCACCACAGCCCGCCGTTGACGATGTGACGCGGAATTCCGGTAGAACCACTATCTCGCCCCATGCGGAAAACCCATCAAAAACCGAATGGAAAAACCCCATCACCACCAGGACATCCAGGGCGACGCCCCCGACCGCCAGACCACACCCCAAGACGCAGGACCGGGCCCGGCCCCAGACGCCGAAGACCGGGGCGCAGCACGGCCCGGCGACACCGAAGCCACGACGAGCACCACCTGGACGACGCGGGCGCCGTCCAGGGCCGATGTCCTCGGCGGCGGCGTGGCGGGACTGATCGTTCTCTGGCTTCTGGTCTGTCCGTTCGCCGACGCCGGTGGCTTCTCCTGCCTGATGATGTGATCTGTCCGGGGACAGGGTGGACGGGCCGGGTGTGGGGGGAAGGGGCGTACATGGAGATGATCAGTGGTACCGGTTTGGGCCGGCCCTGGCCGGAGCTGATGCTCGACCGTCGTCCGGCTCTGATCGTCCCTGCTGCTCCCACCCGTCCTCTGCTCGCCGAGGACGGGTGGGCCGGGCGCGACGACCTGGCACTCGCGGCCGGCCCGCAGTCCGCGTGGTCGACGGTCCTGGCCGGCTGTCGGCTGACCGTTCGCCGCCCCGGTGGTCTGGTCTGGTTCGACGGCGAGGTCGCCGCCACCCGCGAGTGGCGTCAGCGTGTCCACGGACATGGTGCCCTGCTGCTGGTCACCGGCCCGTTCACCGGCGTCTTCGACTTCCGGTCCGCCGCCGAGGCGGGCCGGCTGTTCCTCCTCACCGCGCCCGTCCGGCCCGACGACGACGCCTGACAGCCCTGGGCAGAGCGCGGCGGTGGGGCTGGGGCGCGGCACGGCCGGCCTGCCGTCCGACGGGCGGGCGGCGGGCGGCGGGCGGCGGGCGGGCGGGCGGGCGGGCGGTAGGACCCCGGCTACCCCTTGAGACCGCAGGACTTCCCGTCCAGAGGGTGGAGCTCGCACCCCCACACAGGAAAACCTGCGGCCACCACCCCCGGCGGCACAGCGGGCGGCGGCAGCGAGCACCACCAGGACGCCCAGGGCCACGCCGGCCGCGCCCAGGACCACGTCGGCGACGACCAGGGCGACGTCCTCGGCGGCGGCCCAGACAGTCTGGACGACGCCCCAGAACGGCGGCACGGACGGGGCGGCGGCCGCGGGCTCGGCGACGGCCCGAACGACGGCACAGCAGGCCGCGGCACGCTGCGGCCCTGACCGGCGTCCGCACCGGATCGGATCGGCGGGATACGGCGGCCCCGCCTTCCCGTAGGGGTGTGTGGAGGGCGGGAACCGGTCTCCCGCCGCTCGCTTCATGTTCTAACGTGGCGTCATGAAAGCGTGTTTCCAAGGTAGTTGTGCCACACGACTGTGCCGCTTCCGCCCTCTGTGCGCCGCGATCTCCGGGGCCCCGCGGTGAGGCCGGAGCCCGGGAGGCGGGCGCACCGCCGTCTCTGGCTGTGGGTCGCCTCGGGCGGTGCGGTGCTCCTGGTGGTGTCGGCGGTGTTCGCCGCGCAGCCGTGGACCGGGAAGGGGGATCACTCGCTCGCGGATCGGCTTGCGGCGCTGGGCCTGGTGGTGGCTGTCCTCAGCCTGGGGGTCAGCACGCTGGGGCTGCGCCGCCCGGTGGAGCGGGACACCGCGAACCTGTCGCGCGGCTGGGCCGCCAACCTGGCCTCCCAGGTCAAGAAGGCCGAGGGCGATCAGAGGCGGCAACTGCTCGGCGCCGACACCCAGCGCATCAACCTCACCTTCACGCTCCGCGCCGCGCCGGCCCGCGCGGCGGACGCCCCCGACGCCGGGCGGCTGTTCGACGGCACGCCCACCGTCCCGGACGTCGCCGACTACTACCGCCGCACCCGCCCCCGCCGCCTCGTCGTCACCGGCGCCGCCGGCTCCGGCAAGACCGTCCTCGCCCTGGAACTCATGCTCGCCCTCCTCGACGGACGCGGTGAGGACGACCCCGTGCCGGTGCGCCTGTCCCTCGCCTCGTGGGACACCAGTGTCCCGCTGCCCGACCTGCTCGTCCACCGTCTCGTCGAGGCCTACGACTGGCCCGCCGCGATGGCCACCGAACTCGTCCGCCACCGCCGGGTGCTCCCGGTCCTGGATGGCCTGGACGAGATGGACCCCACCCTCCCCGACGGCACCCCCGCACCCGACGCCCCCAGGGCCCTCGCGGCCCTGCGCGCCCTCAACGCCTACCAGGACGGACTCGACGCCGGGCCGCTGGTGCTGACCTGCCGCACCGCCCACTACGATGCGCTGGCCGCGCGCGCCCGCCTGACCGACGCCGCCCGTATCGAGATCGACGCCGTCCCCCCGGCCGACGCCCACACCTACCTGAGCCAGCGCGCCATCGACCGCGACCGCTGGCAGACCGTCCTCAACACCCTGCGCGACGACCCCACCGGCCCCCTCGCCACCGCCCTCTCCACCCCCTGGCGCCTGTGCCTGGCCGCCACCGTCCACGCCCACGACCACGACCCCGCCGACCTCCTACAACACACCACCCCCCACGACCTCGAGCAATACCTCCTCGCCCGCTACATCCCCGCCAGCCTCAACCTCCACCCACACCGCCGCCACCACCCCGACGACACCCACCGCTGGCTCGCCCGCCTCGCCAGACACCTCGCCACCCCCGCCCCTTCCGACGGCTCAACAGCACACGGCACCGGCGCCAGAACCGACCTCACCCTCCACCGCCTCTGGCCCATGGCCGGCACCAACCTGGTCCGCTGGACCGACGCCACCCTGACCACACTCACGGTCCTGAGCCCCATCGTGTATGTGGCAGAGCAGAGTGTCGCCCAGGGGTGGCGGGTCGTGAGCCTCTGTGTGTACGGGGCAGTGGCGGCGCTGACGGCCTTCCTCACCCTCCGCTCCCGCCCCGACCGGCCCGCCGGCACGGACCTAGCCGCCCTGCGGACACCGGCCGGACGTCGACACGTCTACAGAGCCCTGCTGACCGACCTGCCGGCGGGCGCCGCCTGCGGGGCCGTGATCTGGGTCCTGAACCAGGTTTTTAACTACCACCTCCGTTCGGACCTTGAGAACTTTTCCCTATTCGGAGACGAGGAATCACGTCGCCAGTTGGCGATGTGGGCTTTCCTGTGCATTTCTGGTGGGGCTGCGCTGGGGCTGATCCGGGGAATCGCGGCAGCGCTCAGGGTGCCACCGGCCGCAGCCGTCGCTCCCCGCCGCATCATCCGCGGAGAACTCGTCGTCGGCGCCGCTCTGGCCGTAGTGGCTGCGCTCTCGGTCATGATCTGGATGACCTTAACGGTCTTCTTCATCCGCTACGACGACCCCCGCGACATCGAAATCACGCACATCGATCACCCGCCCTACACCTCTGAAGTCATCGTGGACTACACCATCGTGGACTACATCGCCGACGGATTGCCGACGCTCCTCGTCTTTGGGTCCATGGCAGGGCTCCTGGCCGGACTCACCAGAAGCGGCGCCCGACGATACCTGGTCTTCATCCTCTGCTCCCGCAGGCGGCTGCCCTGGCGGCTCGGTGTCTTCCTCGACCACTGCTGCGACACCGGACTGATGCGCCTGTCCGGCTCCTCCTACCAGTTCCGCCACCGCGAACTCCAGCACTGGCTCGCCGCCCACCCGCACCCCGTCACCCACAGCACCGCCCCGGACGACAGCGGCCACCTGCTCGCACCACCCCGACCGCCCCTCCCTCCCACCGTTCACCTCACCGCCGACAGCTGACAGGCATCCGGCCGCCGACACCGGCGCGACGGTCACGGACCTGCACCCGGCCGCCGCCGCGCTGCTGGACGCCGTCCCGGCCGGGGCCGCCCGGATCGAGGATCTGGTCCAGCGCGGCCCGTCGGCTCCGGTCTGGCACCCGCTCAACGGCCGGGGTGGGCGGGCTTGCGGGTGGACCGAACTGTAGGAGGCGGGCTGGAGTCGCAGGGCAAGCGGCCCGCAGTCCCGGCCGCCTCCCCTCCGCGCTCCTCCCGCCTGGTGGCGCCGGGGGCGAAGAAGGAACTCGCGAGCGGGGAGGAACAGGTGGGCCAGGAACTCGCCGCAGGGTGCCGGCACCCTGCCCAGGCCGGTCCGCTGCCCGCTCGGGGGTCCGGGTGCGGACCGGCCCGCCCAGTCTCCGCCGTCCGGCACCACGGTGCCGGACGGGTTGGCCCGGGTGGCGTCAGGTCAGGGGGTGTCGCCGGCCCAGTCCCAGCGGCGCGGGTCGGCGGGCGCGTTCGGCCGGGTCGGTCAGCGCGGCGGGGTCCAGGAGCAGCACCGCGGGCGGGGTGGAGGCCTGCGGGGCCGGGGCGGCCGGGGCCGGGAGGGCTGGGGTCGGGCTGGCCGGGGGGGTGGTGGTCACGGGCGCGTCTCCTCCTGGCTGTCCGGCTGGTCGGTGGGCGGGGCGTCGGCGGCGGCCATCCGGAGCAGGAGGAGGAGGCGGTCGGCGGTGCCGGGCGGGGTGGGGGCCGCGGTGTTCGCCGGTGCGCGGGTCGAGGTCGGCGCGCCACTGGGTGGCGGCCGGGTACAGGGTGTTGACGCGGCCTTCGGGCAGCAGGGCGGTGTTGAGCTTGAGGCGGCGCAGGGCGTCGTAGAGGGGGTCGAGGTCGGTGGGGGTCCAGATGACGATGGTGCGCTCGGCGAGCAGGCCGGCGAGGTCGGCCATGGTCTGGGCCGGGTCGGTGGCGTGGATGGGGGCGCCGGGGGTGCGGGGGCCGGTCAGACGCACGGTGCGGTCGCAGAACGGGGCGCCGGTGCGGTCGACGGCGACCAGGCGGGCGGCGGCCGGCGGGCGGGGGTTGCCGCCCGCGGTGGGCTCGCCCGGGGTGTAGTCGACGTGGAGGACGGCCAGGTGCTCGTCGGCCAGGAGGCGGGCGGCGGTGGCGGTGACGTCCCGGGCGGCGGCACGGGCCTCGGCCTGGCGGGTGCGCAGGTGGGTGATGTGCAGGCAGGTCCCGCACAGGACGCGGCCGCCGTCACCGTCACCGTCGCCGGAGGAAAAGGTGCAGGGGGTTTCGGGGTGGGCGCCGCAGTCGGTGCAGGTGCGGGTGTTGGTGGTGCGGCGGGCGGCGGCCGCGGTGAGCTGCGCGGCGGTGGCCGGGGTCGGGCGGGTCTCGCCGAGGTCGTACAGGTCGAACTCGTCCTTGCGGCCGGTGCCGGGGTTGCGGGTGGCGATGGTGGCGCGCACGGGGCCGGCGGGCTGGCGCGGGAGGTCGAGGGCGGCGAGCTGGGTGGCGGTGCGCAGGTGGGCGGGGACGGTGTTCCACCGGGTGTACTCGGGCTGGTCCACGTGCTGCTCCTCTGGTGAGGGGTTCGGTGGTGGGCGGCCGCCGGGCCGGGCCGGGCCGGGGTGGGCCGGGGTGGTGCGGGCCGGGGTGGTGCGGGGCGGTGCGGGGTGGTGCGGGGCGGGTCGGGCCGGGGTGGGCCGGGCCGGGCCGGGGTGGGCCGGGGTGGTGCGGGGCGGTGCGGGGTGGTGCGGGGCGGGTCCTTGGATCCTGGGTTCCTTGGGTCCTTGGATGCTTGCTGGCCTGGTGTCAGGCGCCCAGGCCGATGTGGGAGACGTACTGGTAGGCGCCGTAGTCGCTGTCCATGTCGCTGATGACGTCGTCCCAGATCTCTTCGAGCTTGTCGGCGTCGCCGGTGGTGAGGGCGTCGACGGCGTCGTCCCAGACGTAGCGGACGGTGAGGGAGCGCACGCGCAGGTTGTCGCGGCGGCGGGGCTCGTCCACGACGTCCTGGTTGATGGGGTGGATCTCCACTTGGGTGCCGCGGCCGTCGCGGTTGAGGTGGTCCTTGAAGATCTGCGGGTTGTTCAGGATGTTGCGGGCGCGCAGGGTCCAGTAGGCGGTGTCGATGGCTTCGAGGTTGACGGGGCGGGGGGTGCGCAGGCCGTAGCGCCAGGCGCGCAGGGTGGCGCCGTTGGCGGAGCTGCCGGCGGCGGCGAGGGCCTGGGCCAGTTCGTCGCGGCCGCCCTGGTGTTCCATCAGGTAGCGCATGCGGGCCATCAGGCCGCGGCGGGTGGTGGGCGGGGATTTGATGCCGCCTTCCACGATCATGCGCTCGATGGCGTCCTCCAGTGCGCGGCCGAGGGCGATTTTCCCGTGGACGTTTCCGCGGTCGCGGTCGGCGCCGTATTTTCCGAAGTTCTTCCAGCCGTCGGTCGACACTTTTAGGCGCTCCGGTTCCTGGTGCGGGGCAGGGTGTACTGGTCCTTGAGTTTCATCTGCGTGGTCAGGCGGCCCTCTTCGAAAACGCCGCCGCCCGCCTTTCGCCATTCGCCGCCGGTGACATGCAATTCGTCGGTTCCGCGCAGCGCGACGATCGTCAGTCCGGCTTTGTGGGCGCGCTGGGACTTGTACCAGAGATTCGCGAACGCCTGGGAGCGGATGATGTGCATCCAGTCGGGGCGGCGGATGTCGCGATTATAGGTGGATTCACCGATGGTCGACGCGAATTTCGCGTACAGGGCCTTGACGTACTTTTCGGTGATGGTGTCACCGTCCGCGATGGCGTTTTCGCGCGCGGCGGTGAGGACCCGGCGGAACTTCTCCAGCAGGCCTTCGGAGGCGCCGCTCGTCCAGGCCTCGGTGATGTGCGGGGCCTCGGCGAGGCCGAGCTTGTGGCAGCGGATCAGCAGGCGCACGGTGGCTTCGTCCAGGAGCAGCGGGCCCGTTTCGTGGCGGTTGCCGATCGGGTCGGGCAGGTGCGGGTGCTCCCAGGTGGGGCGCTGGGGCAGCTGGTAGATGCCGGAGCGTTTGGGGTCCCAGCCGCCGTCGGGGCGGTGCTGGAGCGCGCCGATGGGCAGGTGGGTCTTCAGGGCGGAGCAGTAGGCGGCGTTGGTGTCCAGGACGTCCACCGCCACGGGGTCGGCGCCGGCCTTGAGCTGTGCCATGAGCGGGGCGTTCTCCCACTTGTGGCGGCCCTCCCAGATTTCGTCCGCGCCGGAGCGGGTTTTCTTGGAGAGGAATTCCAGGCGTTCCGGATAGGCGGTGTGCTCGTACGCGGCACCGACCCGGGTCGCGTCGAACAATTCCATGGCGGCCGGGATCGCTTTCTTTTCCAGTGCCGCACTGGCCGCTTCGATGTCGCCGTCGTGCTCTTCCAGGGCCTGGTCGACCGCCGTGGTGATCATGTCGAGGTAGTAGCCGAGTTCGCGGCCGGTGCCGGCGTACTCGCGGGCGCGGGCGGTCGGGCCCGACCGGGGCGCAGCGGCGCATCCGGGCGGCGAACTGGGCTCGGTGGCAGGCGAGTTGGTGGCGGGCGTGGCGGTGTCCGGGTGGTGGTCGGGCGAATTCGTTGTGGTGGCAGGGGAGTTGGCGGCGGGCGTGGCCGGGACTGCCGGGGCTGGGGTGTTCGGGGAGGCGGCCGTCGGGGAGGCGGACGTCAACGGGTTGGTGGGCGTGGGCTGTTCGGCGCTGGCGGCCTGGACGGACGCGGTCATCGCGGCGGCCGGGGCGGACGTCGGGGTGTCGGTGGTGGCCGGGGCGTCGGTCGCGGGGGTGCACCAGCCGCCGAGATGGAGCGGGCGGCCGTCGATCCGGTGGGTGACGGGTCGTCCGCACTGCTCGCACGGCGCGGCCGGGTGGGCGACGGGGCGGCCGGCCTGGTCCCGGTCGTAGTTCGCGGTGGGCAGGCCGACCAGGGCCGGGTCGACCAGCAGCTGCCCGACGTCGTCGGCTTCGTCGGCCGGGGCCGGCTGCTCGGGCGCGGTGGTGCCCGGGGACTGTTCGGTCTCGGCGGCGGGCAGGCCCTCGTCCGCCACCGGGGCCGGGGTAGGCGGGAGCGGCTCGGCGACCGAAGCGACCGAGGCGGGCGGGACGGTCGACGTCGCCGGGGCGGGGGCAGGTTCGGGGGCGGCCGCGGTGGGCTCCTGTGCCGGGACCGCCGGGGCGGGGGCGGGGTTGAGGACGCAGCCGGCGGCGGGGTGGCTCGGCTGGCCGCCGACGCGCAGGTGGACCGGCTGCCCGCAGTGCACACACGGCGCGGGCGGGTAGATCGCGGGTTCGCCGTCCGGGCCGCGGTCGGCGTACCGGTCGTAGGTGACCTCGACCCCGGTGTCGTCCACTCCGGTCGGGGCGGCGGCGGCCCGTTCGCCGGGGCGTACCCAGCTGTCCGGTACGGGGGTGTGGGGAACGTAGGGCTCGGCCGGGCCACGGCGGGGCGCCCGGCGCCGCGCTACGGGGGCGGTCGGTGCGGGGAGCGGGGCCGGGCCCATCGGGGTGGGCGCGGCCGGGGCGGCGAAGGCCGGCGGCACCAGCGCGTGCACCGGCGCGGGGGCGGCGGTGCCGGGCGGCCAGGTGAGGGACTGGGCGGCGTGGGTGGGACCGGCGAGGAGGTCGAGGGGGCCCATCCCCCAGTGCCCGGCCAGGGTGTCGACCTCGTCCAGGGACCACGGCTGCGCGCCGGACTGACGGCGGCTGATCTTGTCCTGGGTCAGGTCGAGGGCGGCCGCCAGCTCGCGCTGGCTCTCCCCGGTGCGCTGGCGGATCGCGGCGATCGTGAGCCGCAGCGTTTCCAACGTGCTGAGTACCATGCAAGCACCCTATCCATTTCCAATGGAAAATTTCCATAAGCTGCGGGTTGAATCACCCTTTTGAGTGATGGGGTCCGCCAGTCATGTGTGGCACCGGATGCGAACGGGCTCCACGGGGGCTCTGCGGGCCTGTCGCGGCTCCACCGGGGCCGGTGCCCGGCGAAGCCGTGATCGCCCGCCAGAACGGCGACGGAGCGCCTTCCTGGGCATCCTGGCCCGCGTAGGCGGGGGCGAGTTCGTTCAGGCGGTCCACGTGCCCCGTCCAGATGGCGTGGCAGTCCTCGCACCGGCCGTCCGGCATGACCGCTTCGTCCTTGCAGCCGTTCACGCCCTCGATGCAGCCGCCGGGCCGGGTCGCGCCGGCGCGGTAGTTGAACCTCTCGATCGTCCGTTCCAGGGCCACGTCGGAGTCGGCCGCCGTGTCGGCAGGTGACGGTACCTCCGCTTCCCGGTCCCGGCGGCGGCAGCGGGTGCACTGGCCGTGCAGAACGGCCGGCCTGTCGCAGTCCGGGGTGGAGCAGCGGGGCAGGTCGGCGGAGGCGCGCCGTGCGGCGCAGGACGGGCACAGGCCGTCCGGGGCGTCGGGCATCGCCTGGTGCGGGCAGTCGGCCCCGGTGCACGGACGGAGCGTCGCCCTCTCGCGGGCGGTGCGCTCGTCCAGGCAGGCCGGGCACAGCATCCCGTCGACCCGCACCAGCTGTCCGCAGGCGTTGTCCCGGCCCGGGTAGCCGGGGCAGCGGTGGTTCACCGCGGGCCGGGTCGGCTGCGACGGGGCCGGGCGGGCGACCTGCGACGGCACGGTGCCCTCGGCGGAGCGGGTCGCCGGGGGCGCCTTCGGAATCGCCCGGATCCGGGCGACGGTGATCGCCGCGTCGCTGGTGCGCACGTCCTGCGGGTCCGGCCGGGGCGCGGCGATCTGCGGCACCAGGTCGCACCACTGCCACCCGGTGGCCAGCAGGCCGTCGACGTACAGGGCCTGCTGGGTCAGCAGCCGACCGGGCAGGGCGGCCCGTGGGTCGTCCCGCGCCGTCTTCATCAGCAGAGCCACGCCCTCCGACGCGACCGGCGCAGCCGGAGCCGTCGGCACCTCTGCCGCAGCCGGCGGTTCGCCGGGTTGCTCCTGGTCCTGCTGCTCGATGTCGCCGCCGTCCGTCCGTCCATCCATCCCGCCGGTGTCGCTCGCGCGCGCACCAGGGTCAGACAAGGACGGAGGGACGGAAGGAGCAGGGTTCGAGTTGGGGGTTCCCATTGAGGGTTCTAGGGGTGACGTGGGCGTCACGGGGGCGGGTGACGTGTACGTCGTGGGAGGGGGTGACGTGCACGTCACCCCGGTTTGACCTGCGGAGATGTCCAGGGCCTGGGATTTCAGGGCCTTGCGGGCGGTGCGGGCCTTCTCTCGGCGGACCTCGGCCGCGTGCACGCCGCGTTCGTCGCCGACGCCCGCACCCGCGGCGGTGGGCAGCCCGCTCGGGCTCCGTTTCGGGAGCGCCGTCGAGATCACCGTGCTGGTCGGCGTCCCGGCTTCGGGGCCGTTCGCCGCCGCGTGGCGATAGCCGAGCTCACGGTCCGAGGTCGGCGTAGTGGCGGCGAACGGAGAGGGTGCTGGGGTGGTCGGGGCCGAGCACCCGCGCGTAGTCCCGGGCCAGGGCGGCAAATAGGCCGGCGGCCTCCCGGGGCCTGTCGGCCGCCCAGAGCTGCACGGCGTGGTGGTGGCGGTTGGTGAGGGTTCGGGGGTGGTCCGCGCCCAGCACGCGTACGTAGTCCTGGACCAGGTCGGCGAGCAGGTCAGCGGCCTCCAGGCCCGCGCCCGCATTCCCGACCTGGAAGGCGTGGTGGTGGCGGCTGATGAGGGTGCTGGAGTGGTCCGGGCCCAGCACGCGTTCCTGGTCGCGGGCCAGGGCGGCGAACAGGTCGGCCGCCCCTCGGTGGTCACCGGCCTTCCCGATCTGGAAGGCGTGGTGGTGGCGGTTGGTGAGGGTTCGGGGATGGTCCGCGCCCAGCACGCGTACGCAGTCCTGGACCAGGTCGGCGAGCAGGTCAGCGGCCTCCAGGCCCGCGCCCGCATTCCCGACCTGCATGGCGTGGTGGTGGCGGCTGATGAGGGTGCTGGAGTGGTCCGGGCCCAGCAGCCGCGCGTAGTCCCGGGCCACGTCGGCGAACAGGTCGGCCGCCCCTCGGTGGTCACCGGCCTTCCCGAGTCGCAGGGCGCGGGTGTAGCGAGCGGTGGGGGTACCGGCGTCCAGGGAAGTCGCTGTGACGTGGACGGAGGGTTTGTCTGCGGTGACTGTGCTGGTCAGGGGGTTATCCCGGTTGTCCGGGACAACGGCTTGGCCGTTGAGGTCCTCGGCCGGGCCTTCCTGGGGTGCAAGCTCCTGGGCGTCGTCCTGGAGCGCGTCGGTGATGCGCTGGAGGGTCTCATCGTCGGCGTCGTTGACTGCGGCCGCGCGGGCAAGGGCCCGGTCGATGTCATCCGCGGCCGGGTCCGCGGCGGGGGACCTCCCGCCCGGCATCGTGTCCGCGTCGTCGGTCGCCGCTGACTCCGAGGAGCGCAGGCGGTCGAGTTCGTCGGTCAGCTCGCGTACCTGCGCTTCGACACGGCTGGCCAGCTCATCGGCCTGCCTCAGCTTGTCCCGCGAACGCTCGAGCTCCTCCTTCGCCCTGTGTTCCTGGCTCAGCGCGCGGGCGAGCCTCGCTTGCGCGTCCTCGAACTCGGCCCGGTCGCCGGCACGGCCGCGGAGTTCGTCGCGCTCGGCAGACAGGACCCGGACCTTCCCCTCCAAATTGCTGATCATGGTCAGCAGGACCATGACCAGCTGGGCGGAGTTCTGGGCCGCCTGCTGGAGATCGGCACGCTGCTCCAGGGCGCGGGCCAGGCGCTCGTAGGTGTCCACCTGCCGCGCACGTACCCGCTCCAGCTCCGCGGCGGGGCCGCCGCCGTGGAACTGCCGGCCCTGGTTCTCCGGATGCTCGGCCGCCTCCCTCAGGCGGCAGGCCTCCGCTTCGTGACGCTGTCGCAGCACCGGCTCGCGCACCGTCACCCGCACCAGGGCGACCACGAAGTCCCGTCCGGGAACCGGGTCGCCCGACAGGAATGCCCCGACCCGTGACTTCGAGAAAGGGAGCCGGCCCGCGACGTCGGTCATCGTCAGCGGCGACTCGTCGACGCGCTTGCGCAGGAAAAGCGCCAGCACCTCGGCTTCCGGCGTCCTCGCCCGGACCGGCCCCCACGGCCTTCCCATGCCCAACTCCCTTGTCTGGAACAGCCCCTGTCCGGACAGCCCCGGACAACCCTATGTTGTCCGGACCCTACCTGCGGTGACGCCCCCGCAGCTTGGGGACTACCCGGACCGGTCCGACGCTGGTTGCAGGCCCGGTGTCCGCCGGACCGATTCGAGGGGAGCGAGCAGGACTGCGCTCCCCGACCTCTGATGGAGGACCACATGGCGCTGTCCGACCCGACCCCGGGTAACCCGCCCACCGCCCCCGCCCCGTTGCTGACGGTCCGCACGACCGTCGTCCTCCTCACCGCCGTCGTCATCGGCCTGGTAACCGGAGGGCTGTCGTTCCTCGGCGACGGGTCCGTGGCCGACTCGGTCCTGGCCGGGCTGACCGCCTCCGGGGCGAGCGTGCCGGCTTTGCACAAGCTGATCAGGTAGCTCCGTGGCGAGCACCACCATGATCAGCCAGGCCGGGCCGGGACAGTCGGTGCCGCCGACCGGGACGACGACGGGCTCAATGTCCCGGACGACCGCCGCCCAACCCGGCACCGCCAGCACCGGCCCGCCACGGGCGACCCGCGACGACTGCCCACCACGGCAGCCGGGGTGGAATCCAGGACCGCCGGTGTTGGGACGGAGGTGAGCAGCACTTCCTCTCCCGCCCTCGGCGTGGCGGCACCGGGTTGGGGCCGGGCCTTCGCTGTCGTGGGCCGGGCGCCGCGGTGCCCAAGCGCCTTGGTCGCAGGAGTCGGTCGACGACGAGCTGCAGAGCGTACTGCCCGGCCATCAGCAGTTGGTGGCCGTGCGGTGGGCGCAGGCGTTCGAGGACCTGGACGAGGACGTTCTGGGCGAGGTGGCGCAGGAGGCCCGTCAGGACGGGCAGGATCCGGGCCGGGCCGTCGACGTCTTCGTGCGGGGCCTGGTCCGGCAGTTGGAGGGCTGGAGGCAGGCCGGCACCACGCTGGGGGCGCTCCAGCCGGCCTGGCCCCACGGGCCGTCGGACCGTCGGGCAAAGGGGCCGTCCAGCCGATCCGCCGGTTGTGGTGGCGCAGTTGCAGGATGCCCTTGGCGTCGGGGGTGTGCCAGCGGCCGAGCTCCCAGCCGGGGCCGACGGTGACCTCCAGGTCGTCCAGGAAGTCCGGGGTATCGAAGCGGGCCCCAGGGTCGATGCAGGCGGTCGGCCGGGCCTGTTCGGCGCGCTCGGCCTCGGACCGCCAGCCCGGGGCCTTCTCGGTGTCCGGCCCGGTGACCGCCGCCGGCCTGGCGGCGGGAACAGCCGGGGCAGGAACCGGGGTTTTACCCCCCGGGGCGTTTGTCTCCTCCTGGCCGGCACCGTCGTCGAATCCGCCGCCGTCGGGTTCGCCGTGGCCCCAGCGGTCGATCCGCCAGGTGCGGCCAGCGGGCCTTGTCCCGGATCTCCTGCGCGGCCATGTAGGCGCGGGTGCCGTAGACGGGCAGCACCCGCGCCAGTTCGGCGAACGCCTCGGCCGGATCGCCGCCGGCGCTCTCCTCCAGGAAGCGGGCCGGCCGACGACGCTTCGCGTCAGCGATCCCGAGGAGGTGTCGGCCGTCCTCGCCCCAGCGGACGAGGATGTCGTCGGCCTCGACGGCAGCCGCGGGTACAGCAGGGGCAGCGTGGTCCGGTGCAGCAGCGGGGACGGGTTCAGCGGCCGGAGCGGGCAGCGGTGCAGCGGTCTCGGCTACTGCTTGGCGGGCCTTGGCCTTGACCCGGTCGACCGTGCTGCGGCAGGAACGGGAGCAATAGGTGCGCGGCCGCCCGGTGGAGCCCTTGGGCGCCGGGTTCGAGCAGCCGGGGCCGACACACTGCCGAGCCGGTGCCGCGCTGTCGGCCGGCTGGTCGGTGGCGGCGGTCGACGGGGCGCTGTCCATACCCGGGATCGTAACCGCCGAGGTCAGCCGCCCAGCCGGGTTTCGCCCCGGTGGTCGGCGGCGGGGCGAAACCCCCGCCGTGGCGGGGCGTACCCGTGGGGGCGCCAGCAGGGTCGATCGGTCATGACGAACCTGATCCCCCTGGCCGGCCAGAAGCACAGTAACAACGAGCACGGCGGCAGCGCGCTGTCGGTCTTCGCCGCCGAGCGGACCGCCTTCGCCGCCGCTCGCGCGCAGCAGGACCCGGAGGAAGCGCCGGAGGTGGCGCGGACCGCGCAGTACCGAGCCCGGGTCACCGCCGCAGTGGGGATCGCGGCGGCCGCGGTTGGGCGAGCAGCCGGGTGGGTGGAGGAGCTGGCCGCCCGTACCGGCGGCCGGCACCTGGCCGGGTGCGCGGCCGCGGCGCCGGACCGGGCGGCTTGGCCGTGGACGGCGCCGACGCCCGGGTACAGGTGGAGGCCAGCCGCGCGCTGGTGTCGGAACAGGCAGGGTCGGCCGTCGTGCACCAGGACTGCGCACACCCGCACCTGCACTGGCTCGGCCGACCCCGCACTGCTCCTACCGACCACGACGTCCCTGTGCCCCGTCCGACGGCCGACCGCCGCCGCCCGGTTCACCGGAGCACCCGTGCGCCACTCATCGGCGGTCGCCGGGAGCATCCACCACACAGTGGGAGGCAGGGCCAGAAGGGCTTCCGGCCGTGCTTCCCGCAGGACTTCCCACAGATCTTCCAGATGCGCTTCGAGACCGCCGCGTTGTCGGGGAACAGGCCGCTCCTGGCGCCGTTCCACCTGATCGTGACCGTCCACGAGGTGTTCCCCAGAGGCGTCGGGAACACCCCCGGCGTCGAGGCCGACGGGGCCAGAGAACCGGCCGGGCGGCGC
The DNA here is from genome assembly GCF_014596515.1 of Streptomyces sp. CBMA156. Classification (GTDB taxonomy): domain Bacteria; phylum Actinomycetota; class Actinomycetes; order Streptomycetales; family Streptomycetaceae; genus Kitasatospora. The sequence goes on along the minus strand of NZ_MSJQ01000159.1, from coordinate 22,354 downwards.
CACCCAGCAATCCGGCTGACACGGACGGGCCGGTGTCTGAGGACCGGATCGGGCGTAGGTGGCTGCCCCGGTGCACGGTGGCGCGTCGTGTCGCCTTCCCCGCGTAGTCCAGTAGTCCAGCAGAGCGGCAGCGCTCTTCGGTCCAACACCAGGCGTGCGCGCGGGCGGACGACGGGGGTTGGCGGCGTTCGTCGGGGGCGCGGGGGCAGGCCAAGCGCTGCTCCTTTGGCATGAACGTCGGTCGAGAGGTGCGCGTTCGGCCCCCTGCACACGTGCCGGGTTCCACTCTTCAGTCGTCTCTACAGAAACTACTTCGCGGACGGTTCCATCATGGCGGTCGGCTGGGAGGGTCTTCCCCTCGACGATGAGAAGAGCGAGTTCGTCCCTGTACGGGGGCGGACGCTGAAGATCCATCAGCGCAGTGCCTCGAAGACTCCTCGCCGTGGCGCGCGGGGCGAGTGTCGTTACTGCGGCACCCCAGTGAACTGGTTCGACCGGTACGAGGAGCCGCGGATCCCTTTGAATCAGGTCCGTCATTTCACTCCGGACGTGCCGCAACAACTTCGATGGCATGTCTTCAATGGAATTGCATGCCAGGGCGATAGCAGGGGTGACTGTTTTCTGGCTCACCCGGCAATCTGTCCGGCGCTCAACCAGGATGATGCGCATCCTTCGCTGCGGCTGCTGGTACGGAACCTTGGGGTTCGGATGCGGACGAGGATCGAGAGCGGGGAGTTCATTCCGGTTCTCCCACCGCAGGGTGAGGGTGACGTGACTGAGCCGCCATCGGCGGGGCCTGAGGCCATGGTCCGGCACGTCATCGAGTTCTGCGGCAGGTTCCGCTTGGCCCCGGCAGCGATCGGATCGGTCCGTTGCGTGGCGCATGCAGTATCGACAGGCGATCGGTGCCGGAATTTGGTCTTTGAATATCCGATCGGTTGTTGGCAGGAATTCCCGATCCCCTATGTCCAGGGTCGGACAGGACAGCATCTTGCGCTCACCGGGACCATGTGGGCGTTCAATCTGAATGGCGGGGACTATCAACAGTTTCTGCGCTGGCACCGGCAGCGCTGCCACAGTCACACCCTTGACGGGCCGGCGCACGACGCCGTGCCTCCGGAGTGGGTCGACTTCCGTCCGCTCGCACACATGGAGCACATCCTGCGGACCTGCCCGGACAGCACCAAGGCGCTGTCGAATCCGCTACGGCTGGGCCTCGCGGGGTTCAGCGGCGAGGTGCCGCGGACGATCTGCGCGAGCGACGGCTGCTTCAACGGACGGGCCGGCCGAGCTCCCGCGGGCTGGCGCTGCGACAAGTGTGTCAAGGCCGAGAAGAAGCACAGTGACGTGCACCGCCGATACTTCGGGGTTCGTCCCGACGACGGGATCGAGCTGTAGACCGCCCCGCGTAGAGAGTCCTCCGAATGGGTGGCGGCCGGGAATGCCCGCAGCCCTCTTCCGGGTGGATGCAGCTGGGGCGATTCCGCTTTCTCGTCCCGTCAACGGCGTGTTCGGTGACGAATGGACGCCCTGCGGGTGGCCGCGGCTGACGGTCTGGCTATCCGCGGGCACCTCCGCCGTGTGTCAGCATCTGCGCGAAGACGGTGGATCCCTCGTTACTTCGCCGCCGAAGCACCGGCTTCGACCGTTGCTCATGGGCCACACCCGGAGGTTTCAGTGATTGCGCCTGCACCCACTCCTGAGCAGGAAGCTGCCGTCGCGGCTTTCAAGTCCGGAGACCACCTGGTGCTGCAAGCGGGGGCCGGCACCGGCAAGACGACCACGCTGCAGATGCTCGCCCGTGCAACGACCAAGAAGGGCCGGTACCTCGCCTTCAACAAGTCGATCGCCACCGACGCCGCGCAGAAGTTCCCCGGCAACGTGCTGTGCAAGACGGCTCACGCCATGGCGTACGGCGCCATCGGGCACCAGTACAGCGGGCGGATGAACGCCCCACGGCTTCCAGGGTGGAAGACCGGTCTGCTGCTCGGCATCAACATGACGATCCGCATCGGCCCCAGGAAGGTCAGCAACAAGGCCCTGTCCACGGCCGCCTTGGAGACCGTGGCGAGGTTCTGCCGCTCGGCCGACGAAGAGATCACCCGCTGGCACGTACCCCACCTGCGCGGGATCGAAGAGGAGTCGCTGCACTCGCAGCTCGTCGAAGTGGTGCTGCCGTACGCGCGGAAGGCCTGGGGCGACCTGCAGAACCCGGACGAGGGCATCGTGCGCTTCGATCACGACCACTACCTGAAGATCTGGGCGCTGACCCGCCCGAAGATCCAGGCGGACTTCCTGCTCCTGGACGAGGCTCAGGACACCAACTCGGTGGTGGAGAAGCTCTTCAACGACCAGCGCGGGCACGCCCAGCTGGTGATGGTCGGCGACTCGGCCCAGGCCATCTACGGGTGGCGCGGGGCCCGGGACGTGATGAGCGACTTCGCCGGCACCCAGCTCTCGCTGTCGCAGTCCTTCCGCTTCGGTCCCGCGTTGGCGGCGGAGGCGAACCGCTGGCTCACGATCGTCGACGCCCCGATCCGGCTGGCCGGGACCCCCCGGATCGACACCCGCATCACGGAAGTGCCGGCACCGAGCGCGATCCTGTGCCGCACGAACGTGGGCGCGATGCTGGAGGTGATGCGCCAGCTGGACACCGGCACCAGCGTCGCACTGGTGGGAGGCGGCCAAGCCCTGGTCGCGCTCGCCCGCGCCGCGATCGACCTCAAGGCAGGCCGGAAGACCTCCCACCCGGAACTGCTGCTGTTCGACAGCTGGGGAGAACTCCAGGAGTACGCCGAATTCGACCCGGCCGGCCATGACCTGCTGCCCCTGGTCGACCTGGTCGACGAACACGGGCCCGAGGTGATCCTTCAGGCGGTCGCGAGGCTGAGCAGCGAGCAGGACGCCCAGGTGGTCGTCTCCACCGCGCACAAGGCCAAGGGCAGGGAGTGGCCCAGCGTGCGTATCTCCTCGGACTTCACCGCCCCGGAGGACCAGGAGGAGTGCGACGACGACGGCTTCCCCCTGCCCGGCCCGATCGACGACGCCGAGGCCCGGCTCGCCTACGTGGCGGTGACCCGCGCCCGCGACCTCCTCGACCTCGGTGGCCTCTCCTGGATCAACCAGCATCCGAACGGGAACCCGGGCGGGGCGTTCCCCGGCCCGCGGTCCGGAGGGCCCGCGGTATCGTCCGATCCGGTGTCAGCCTGGACGGTGTGATCGCGGCTCCTCAGACGGCTGCCAGGCCCGGGGCCCGGCGGCGTGGTCTTCCCGGCCCCACGTCGTCGTGGGGCCGTCCGATGCCGCTGGATTTCCCGCTGCGGTCGTGGGCAGAAAACCAGCGGCGGTGCCCGAGGCGGGAAGTGACCGGGGTGTTCGCCCGCGGGGCCGAGCACGTCAGCGGAAATTGATGAGCGCGCATCAGCATGATTCGGAGGCAGCCTCATGGCGAAGTCACATCACGAGATCCTCGCGCCTTCGACCCATTCCGGCCCGGTCTGGAGCCGCCAGTGGCAGCTCATGTGCCCGGCCTGCGGCGACGAGATCATCGACCGGGCCAACCGGGGCCCCGACCACGAGTCCGTCACCGTCTCCCCCGACCGCGACGAATACGACAGCCCCCTGGGCACACGAGGCGGGTACGTGCGCATCGATCTCGAATGCAGCGGCGGCCACTCCTTCGCCTTCGTGATCGGAAACCACAAGGGCGCAGAGTTCCTCGGCGTCATCCCCTCGAAGTGACAAGGGATCCCGGGGAACCACGCGGCCGAACTGTGCTGGCACGCGTCAGGGCAATGTGCCGGACGCATCTCACGGAGGCACCCGCCGGTGATGGCCCAGTTGTGCGTCCGGCGGGTGCCTCCGGCAGCGTAGCCGTGCGAACTGCCCGGAGGCGGCCGCTGGCCGGCCGCGTTCGGGCTACTCGCCTCCGTGCTGCCCGAAGGGCAGGTGGTGGATGGTGGCGAGATCGTCTTCGTCCTGCTCCTCGCCCTCGACGAGGAGTTCGGCCGCGGCCTCCATCACCAGGGGACCGACGCGGTAAAAGTTGATCGGGCCCTGGCGGTAGACCAGCTCCAGCCAGCCCTCGGCGGCCAGGCGCTTGATGCTCTTGGAGACCGTCGGCTCGCTGAGCCGCAGGCTCTCGGCGATGGCTTTGCCGACAGTACGGACGGTCTGGCCGAGCGGGACCGCGGTGGCGTAGAAGGCGAGCACACGGAAATCCGCCCCGGGGGCGCCGGCGGTCCGTAGAAGGAGCTCGTGCATCAGCGCCTGGGTGAACTCGGCAGTGTGCTCCCGGGTCATGGCTGCAGTCGTCACGCGGCCTTCCTCTTCCTCGCGGTTCTGGCGGGTTTGGCCGGCGCTTCCTTGTCGGCGGCGGGGGCGGGTACCACCGGGAAGCGGGCGTCCTTCGTGGCGTCGACCTGCTTCTTCGCGGGGCCGTCGTAGCCCGCTCGCGGGTTGACCCGGTAGAACCGCATCCGCCCGAACTTCTCGGCCTCCAGGAGGAGCCCGCCAAGGTGGAGCTTCTCCACCGAGGTGCGAACGGTGTTCTGTGCCGGCCCCAGGGTCTCAGAGATCTCCTTGAAGGTCATCCGCAGGGGTTCGGCGCCGTCGGGGGAGTGCGCCAGATAGAACCCGAAGATGTCCCGGTCGTTCTGGTCGTAGCCCGAGTCCTTGCGCCAGAGCTTGCGCATCAGTGTCTTCGAGACGTTGACGTGTCGGCCGGGATGGGGGTTCCAGTCGTACCGGACCTTGTCCGGGCCGGACTTCGCCTCCTCCTCGCCGAAGAGGTCCAGCTGCATGACCTCGCCCGTTGCCCGGTTCACGCCCTGCGCACGCACCGGGTTGGATCGCACCAATACCCCTCCCCACCTCGGGTTATTGCCTATAGGAAACGTGAATGCCTCACTCTACATTGATCTTGCCTATAGGCAAGCACCACGCCGCCCAGCAGGCTCGTGTCGCCGCCCAGACCTTGCCTATAGGCAAGGTGAATGCATGATTCATGCACTCGAATGTGCCGATCATGCACTCCATAGGCCGCTTGACCTGCGAAAATACCGTCTGCCTCTTAACACTTAGGAGAAGGCTCACGTTGGCGGTCAGGTCCTGCCTGACACCAGCACCGTGGACCGCACCAGGTCAGCAGGCCTGGGCCCACCCTCCCGGACGGGTCGCCCCGAACACGCTTGCCACCTGTGGCCGCATGCCAACTCCGACACCCCCCCTCCAAGCAGCTCAAGGGGGCCCGGGAAGATCGTCAGGGCAGTGACCTCCGCCATCGCCCGGTTACGGTGCAGGTGGACCGCACTTGGCAGTACGGATGGCGGGTGGGCCAGGCGCGGCTGCGGCCAGTACGGCTCCGGATGGCAACTGCCCAGGCCGGACCGTCCACGGTCCGGCCGGTGCGGCGACGGGCCGCCGGCCTGGCCGGCCACGGCCCGGTCGGCGGATCCGGCGGCGCAGGGCAGGCGGCAGTGGCGGGTCCAGCGCCGCCTGGGCGCTGGCCAGGGTGCGGTAGCGGAGCGCTCCGCGGCTGACCACTTCGAGTGCAGTCGACCGCGACGGTCCTGTGGTTGACACCCGGTTCCGGCTCACCCGGCAGGGCAAGTGGGGCACGTTCCGAAGCGGGGAGATCGAGGGGAGGCCCCGACCCATCGAGTGCAGCAAAACCCGGGGCGGTGCACCCGCCTCTCGGGAAACGCTGGCCGCGGGCGTTACGCACCTGCTGCCAGCGACCGCGCGGCCCGGCGAGGCACGGCTCGCGGCAGTGGCCTGAGCCTCCACCGCCGACCCAACTCGATTCGTCAGCCGTTGTCAGGATCCCGGACACTGCACGGTGATCCCCGCGGCTCTCATCGCGCGGATAGCCTCGATGGAAGCCTGCCGGCTCGCGGTGCTCCCTCCCGGTTGGTACAGGTGGTGTGCGGTCACCGTGATGGTGAAGGTGTGGCCCTGATAGCCGTTTCGCGCCAGATCGATCAGTCTTTCGGCGCACCCTTCCGCGTCCTCCTTGGTCGTCGTTCCATAGGTGCTGGAGCACGGGCTCGCCGTAAGGTCGATCGCGAGCGTGTGTGCCTGGCCGCCGGCCGCCAGGGCTGCCTGGACCTGAGGCTTCGAAAACGAGCCGCCTATGGTCGCGTCGATCTCGTCGAGCAGCTGATCTTCTGCATGGTCTCCTGGCGAGTACCGGGTGGTCTCACTGCTGAAAGTGCCGATGGGCGTTCCGTTGAGCGTCGCCCGCAAGGTGACGGTGAAGCCTGGGTGGGCCGTGACTGGTTCTTGCGGCGTGTAGTGGGTGCGCTGCACAACGGCGGTGGTCTCGTCCGGGTTCCGGATCGTTCTGCCGGGCTGAGGAGAGGCCGTGGGCTGTAGCGGGCTCGGTCCGCTCATCACCCGTCGGGCGTTGGTCTCCGCTTCGCGTTCATGGCGGTCGGAAGGGTCGGAGACCTTCAGTCCCGCGCCGTTGTCGGTGCCGGCGACGGGGCCCAGGCGTTGCTGGATGACGTGAGTGAGTTCGTGGGCGAGGGTGTGCTTGTCCGCTCCGCCGTCACCGATGACGACGTGACTGGCGGAGGTGTAGGCGCGGGCGCCGACCTCGGCAGCGGAGGCGCGCGCGGCGCTGTCGGTGTGGACGCGGACATCGGAGAAGTCGGAGCCGAGGCGAGCCTCCATCTCCCGGCGCAGCGGTTCGTCGAGCGGTTTACCCGGGGAGCGCAGCACGCTGTGCACGGCTGAGCGCTGCACCGGTGCGGTCTCGTCCTGCTGGTCGCCGCAGCTCGCGTCGTGCCGGCGGCGGGCCCGGTCCAGCATCTGCACCACCGCCATGTTCCCGCTGGTGCGCTGGAGAGCGAGGAGGGTGCCCAGGTCCGGCGCGGGGCCGCGGCTCGGGTGTGAGGTTCCGTGTCTGTTGGTACGGACGGGCGAAACAGCCAGATCGTCGTACTTCTGCTTCGAGCCCTGCGCATGCATGAGGTCCCTCCCGGGCCGACTGAAACGCTCCCACAAGCTACGGACCGGCGGCCGCACCGGGAAGGTACGGAGGGGCAATGGCGCGGGCAAAGGGAGTGCCCGTGGCGCGGAGCGGCACGCGGGCAGTCCCATCCCGGTTCGATCGCGGGTCCCCGGGGGGACGTGTTCCAGAACCCGGTGCAGCCCCGCATCGGGCAGCCGTGACCTCTGCTTCTGGGTCGTGCCCCGATCAGGCCGCCATCGAGGAGGACTTCCCGGTGCCGGAGCTGCCGGTCACCCTCGACATGCCGGGCAAGGTCGCCGAATTCCTCCGTGGCGCCGAGCTGGATGACGTCGAGCGGGCCGCGCTCGACCAGGGGGTGAGCGTACGGCGCGGGCAGGGCTACACCCTGCGGGTCAGCGCCGTCCCCGAGGTGCACCGCCAGCTCCTCGCCCGCTGCCAGCCGCTCGACGGCGGCCACGGCGCCCTGGTGATTCCGGCTCAGGGCAAGGCCCGCCGCGAGTACGAGAGCCGCGTCAGCACCCTCGCGCCGATCGGACCTTGATCATTCTCACCGATAGCCACGGTTCCGTTGATCCCCGAGGCCGGGAGCGGTTGGTGTCGGTCACCCACAGCGGGACGATCCCGTGCTCGGCGGCGGCCCGGGAGCGGCGGCGGACGGTGCCGGCGGTGATCGGCGAGTACTGGGCCTCCCAGCCGATCCGCCGGCCGTCGTCGCCGGTGACGAGGACGTCGGTGCGGATCCGCCCGTCGGTCGAGCGTGCCTCGACCTCGGCGTGGAGGCCGTGCCGTTCTGCGGCCCTGGCGATCCGCTCCTTCATCGCTTGGTGCTTCGCGCTCTCCTCGGCGGTGGGAGTGTGACGCACTCGCAGGTGGGCGGCGACCCAGACCGTGCAGCCGCCGACCGTCCGACGGTGGATCGTCATCCACGGGGACCGGCCCTTCTCCTCGGACTGGCAGGCGCCGTCGCGGTGGTGCTCCAGGCACTCCAGGAGTTCGCGCTCGCGCCGGTCGATCGGGGTGGCGATCTCCTCCAGCAGGCCGGGCCCGCACACGCGGCAGCGCCGGACCGCCCAACGCCGTCTCGTACGCCGCCAGCGCCTGCGGGTCCGGCTGCCCGCAGGTCTCCCGCTGCGCGGGAACGTCCCCTGGCGCCGTGGTGGTCGGTGCGGCCGGCTCCTGCGGTTGGGCGGAGGTGGCCGCACCCGTGCGGCCACCCTCCCCGACGGCCGTCGGTTCCTGGGACGCAGCCTGATTCTCTCTCTCGTCCGGTGCCTGAGTGGCGGCAGCGGGACGGGTGCCCGCGTGCGCGGGGAGAGAAGAGGGAGTAGGAGAGGGAAGGAGAAGGGGGTCGGATTCCGAGGGACCCCCCTCGGAATCCGAGGGGGGTCCGCAATGCCCAGGTCAGACCCCCCCTCGGAATCCGACGGGGGGTCTGACCTGGACGTTTCGTGCGGAACAGCGAAGGTCAGCTCTTCCATGCCACGGCGTGGACGGTCTGGTCCTGCATGGACATGTGCCGCTCCACACGAACGAGAACCTCGGCGGGGCTGTGGCGCTTGAGCAGGAGCAGCGGGTTGCAGAACTCGACCATGATCGCTGCGGGGGAGTCGAGGCCGATCCGGTGCAGGAGCGGGTACTGAACATCGACATCACCGAGGACCGAGGTGGTAACCACGCAGGGGATCCCGTGGTCCAGGATGGCGCGTTTCAGTTCGAGCCCGATGCTTTCGAGCACGTCGGCGCGGGTTCCGCCGACCGGCCGGTCGGCGTGCATCCGTTCCCAGCGTTCGATGACGACCAGGTCGGGCCGCACGCTCTGCATCGCGCGGCTGACTCCGTCGGGGGTCGGGCTATGGGTCTCGTCGACGACCAGGGTGGGACGGGTCAGCTGGGGCGGGTAGCCAGTGAACAGCAGGACACGCTTGCCTGCGGCGGCGGCGTGAACGGCCAGGGCCGTACCGGCCGGGGCCTCGCTGCTGCCGCGCTTGGCGATGAGCCCGGTCAGGTGGTTGTGGCTCAGATCGATCAGGTCGGTGAACTCGGGCCAGGGCGTCTCCAGGGGCGGCACATGGCGGGACCAGTCCCCAGGCCACTCTTTGGCCACCGAGCCGGGGGTCGCCCCGGCCCACTCGTCCAACAGCTCCGCGGTCTCGGGATCGGCCGCAGGCGTACGGAAGCCGATCGCCACGTGGATACCGTCGCCGAGCAGCTGGTCGTAGATGGTGCGGATGTTCAGCCGGCAGGACTCGTGAACCGGGTAGGGGCCCCACAGCCATTGCTTCTCGTGCTTGACGATGCCCTCGATGCGGATCTTGCCGTCCGGTGCCACCTTGATCGGCTTCAGGCACACGACACAGTCGTACAGGCTGCTCAACGCAATCTCTCCTGCCATAGCGGTGACTGGCCACGTCAGATTGTCGTGACGTCCCCGGTGTTGTCCGCCGAACCTCTGGATCACCCTCTGGGGGGGTCGATCTCGGCCCCCGCCCGAGACGGGGCCAAGGTGCGGGTCCAGGAGTACTGGGGTGCTCCTGGACCCGGACCTCGACATGGTCCTAGCGGTCGAGCCTGTCCTCGCGGACCATGTCCACGAAGCGGCTGTAGTGGCCTTGGAAGCCGACGGTGATGGTGGAGGTCGGGCCGCCCCGGTGCTTGGCGATGATCAGGTCGGCCTCGCCGGCGCGCGGGGAGTCCTTCTCGTAGGCGTCCTCGCGGTGCAGGAGGATGACGATGTCGGCGTCCTGCTCCAGTGAGCCGGACTCGCGCAGATCCGACACCAGGGGCTTCTTGTCGGTGCGCTGCTCGGGTCCGCGGTTGAGCTGGGAGAGTCCGACCACGGGCACCTTGAGCTGCTTGGCGAGGAGCTTGAGGTTGCGGGAGATGTCGCTGACTTCCTGCTGGCGGTTCTCGGGGTTGCGGGTGCCGGACTTCATCAGCTGGATGTAGTCGATGACGATCAGGCCGATGTCGTGCTGCTGCTTGAGCCGGCGGGCCTTGGCCGCGACGTCCATGACGGTCAGGTGCTCGCTGTCGTCGATGAACAGCGGGGCGCTGGCGTAGTCGTCGTAGTACCGGGCGCAGCGGCGGGCGAGTTGGCGGCCGGGACGGCGGCGGGCGGCTCCGCGGCGGTGGGCTGCTGCTCGGCGCCGGCGGCCTGGACGGGCGTCGGGGTGTCGGTGGTGGCCGGGGTGGTGGTCGCGGGGGTGCACCAGCCGCCGAGGTGGAGCGGGTGGCCGCCGATGCGGTGGGTGACGGGTCGTCCGCACTGCTCGCACGGCGTGGCCGGGTGGGTGACGGGCTGGCCGGCCTGGTCCCGGTCGTAGTCCGCGGTGGGCAGGCCGACCAGGGCCGGGTCGACCAGCAGCTGCCCGACGTCGTCGGCTTCGTCGGTCGGGGCCGGCTGCTCGGGCGCAGCGGTGCCCGGGGGCTGTTCGGCCTCGGCGGCGGGCAGGCCCTCGTCTGCCGCCGGCGCCGGGGCGGGCCTGGTGGCCGGGGCGGCGTCGACGGGCTGCTGCTGTTCGTCCTGGACGGCGGCCTCCGGGGCGGGGTTGAGGACGCAGCCGGCGGCGGGGTGGCTCGGCTGGCCGCCGATCCGGAGGTGGACCGGCTGCCCGCAGTGCACACACGGCGCGGGCGGGTAGATCGCGGGTTCGCCGTCCGGGCCGCGGTCGGCGTACCGGTCGTAGGTGACCTCGACCCCGGTGTCGTCCACTCCGGTCGGGGCGGCGGCGGCCCGTTCGCCGGGGCGTACCCAGCTGTCCGGTACGGGGGTGTGGGGAACGTAGGGCTCGGCCGGGCCACGGCGGGGCGCCCGGCGCCGCGCTACGGGGGCGGTCGGTGCGGGGAGCGGGGCCGGGCCCATCGGGGTGGGCGCGGCCGGGGCGGCGAAGGCCGGCGGCACCAGCGCGTGCACCGGCGCGGGGGCGGCGGTGCCGGGCGGCCAGGTGAGGGACTGGGCGGCGTGGGTGGGACCGGCGAGGAGGTCGAGGGGGCCCATCCCCCAGTGCCCGGCCAGGGTGTCGACCTCGTCCAGGGACCACGGCTGCGCGCCGGACTGACGGCGGCTGATCTTGTCCTGGGTCAGGTCGAGGGCGGCCGCCAGCTCGCGCTGGCTCTCCCCGGTGCGCTGGCGGATCGCGGCGATCGTGAGCCGCAGCGTTTCCAACGTGCCGAGTACCATGCAAGCACCCTATCCATTTTCCATGGATAATTTCCATGAAATACGGGTTGAATCGCTCTTTGAGTGACGGGGTGCACAGGGTGGGTGGCGCGCCGCAGAGGCCGGACTTCGGCGGGCCGGATGCGCCGGTGGGAGACTGCGCGGATGAGCACTGCGCGTCGGCCCGTCGAGGAAAACGCCGCCCCTGGGCCGGGATCGGCGGCGGTCAGCCTGGCCGGGCTGCGCAGGCTGGTGGAGGGTCTGGACTGGGACGGGATGGCGCCGTCGACGGACCGGCGCAACCTGCTGGCACGGCTGGAGATCTGCGAAGCGGGCGGAGGCGGCCGGGAGCACACGGCGTCCCTGCGCGAGCTGGCCGAGGCGATCGGCGTGGCCACCACGACCGTAACAGCCGGCTGGCTGCGGTCGCTCGGCACCGCCGGCCCGGAGCGGTCAGCAACGTGGCGACTGGAGACCGGCAAGGGACCCACCCCGGACCGCGTGCGCGGGGGCAGCACCTCGGTCGGTGCCAGCGCCCCGCCGAACCGCAGGTCCTGGCGGCGCCTGACGGCCGAGCAGCGCGGACTGGCGGCCGCACTCGACACACGGGCCCGGGACCTCCGGGAGGCCGTACTGCCGGTCGACGGCACCGGACTCAGCGTCCGCGAAGCCGTCGACCTGGCGGCCGTCCAGTTCGCCCGCCGGCAGCCCGGCACCGACGACGCCGGCACCGAACCGCTCCACTGACCCGCCGTCCGACCCGAACGGCCGCCGGGAAGCCGCCGCGAGGCCCCTTGAGCGGCCCCGTGCACACCACGAGCCCCCCTAGCCCACCGGCACCCTCCTGGGAGTGGCGTAGGGCTTCAACCTCCCGGCCTGACCGACGACTTATGCCTCGGGCTGGACGAGCACCGGACGGTCCGAGAGGTCGTCGAGGTACTCCAGGGCCACCAGGCGGGCGATGGCCGCTTCGGTCTCCTCCCGGGGCATCCGCATCTCCCCCGCCAGGAGGTCGATATCCGGGGTGTGGAACATCTCGGCGGCGTCCACGAACCGCACGTAGACCCCCAGGTCGCTGGCGGACACGCGCCGGTCGCGAACAATCGACCGGGCCACGGTGACGGTGTCAGGCAGGTGCACGATCTGGTATCCGGACATCGGGTTCCTCTCCGAAGGTGGCGCCCCACCGGACGGTGGGGCTGCAAATCGATTGCGCCCACACCCAACGGGGACGGGCTCTAGATCGTCTTCTGCCGGGCGATCACGGCCTCGCCCGGCCTGCGTCGCATGCGGGGCAGCTAGGCGCCCTGAGGGGCACTCAGGGCGCTCCTCAGGGCTGTCAGAGTCCGAGGTCGGATGCCAGGTTGGTGCTGGGGCTCCACTCGGCGGTGTCGGTGGGCTGTGGGGCGACGGCGCCGATCGGGGTGAAGTCGGGCTCGTACGTGTCGTCGGGGAAGTGCCGGCCGACTTCGTCGTCGCGGGTCATGTCGACGAACCGGCTGTAGTGGCCCTGGAAGGCGGTGGTGATCGTGGCGGTGGGCCCGTTGCGGTGCTTGGCGACGATCAGGTCGGCCTCGCCCGAACGCTTGGAGTCCTTCTCGTAGGTGTCCTCGCGGTGCAGCAGGATCACGACGTCGGCGTCCTGCTCGATGGAGCCGGACTCGCGCAGGTCGGAGATCATCGGGCGCTTGTCGGCGCGCTGTTCGGGTCCGCGGTTGAGCTGGGAGAGCGCGATGACGGGGACGCCGAGCTGCTTGGCGAGCAGTTTGAGGTTGCGGGACATGTCGCTGACCTCCTGCTGGCGGTTCTCCGCGCGGCGGCCGGCGCCCTGGAGCAGCTGGAGGTAGTCGACGATGACCAGGTCCAGGCCGCGGCGCTGCTTGATCTTGCGGCAGCGGGCGGCGATGGACAGCGCGGACTGCGCCGGGTTGTCGTCGATCAGCAGGGGGGCTTCGGTCATGCGGCTGATCGCCCGGCCGGAGCGCACCCAGTCGTCGTCGGTCATGTCGCCCGAGCGCAGGTGGTGCAGCGCGACGCGGCCCTCGGCGGAGACGGCGCGCAGCTGGATCTCCTCGCGGCCCATCTCCAGGGAGAACAGGGCGGTGGTGAGGCGGTGGGTGATGCTGGCGGAGCGGGCGATGTCCAGGGCTAGCGTGGATTTGCCGACGGCCGGACGGGCGGCGATGACGATCATCTGGCCGCCCTGGAGGCCCTGGGTGAGCTGGTCGAGGTCGGTGAAGCCGGTCGGCACGCCGGACATCTGGCCCTTGTTGTGCTTGCGGTCCTCGACCTTGCCCATGGTGACGTCCATGCCGTCCATCAGCGGCGCGGCGCCGTCCTCGCTGCGCTGGTCGACGAGGGCCATGACCTCGGCCTGGGCGGCGTTGACGATCTCCTCGACGTCGCCCTCGGCGGCGTAGCCCATGCCGGCGATCCGGGTGCCGGCCTCGACCATCCGGCGCAGGACGGCGCGCTCGTGCACGATCTGGGCGTAGTACTCGGCGTTGGCCGCGGTCGGGACGGAGTTGACCAGGGTGTGCAGGTAGCCGGGGCCGCCGACCCGCTGGAGCTCGCCGCGCTTGGTCAGCTCGCCAGCCACGGTGATCGGGTCGGCCGGCTCGCCGCGGCCGTACAGGTCGAGGATCGCGCCGTGCACCATCTCGTGCGCGGGCCGGTAGTAGTCGGCCGGCTTGAGCACCTCGACCACGTCGGCGATGGCGTCCTTGGAGAGCAGCATGCCGCCGAGGACGGACTTCTCGGCGTCCAGGTCCTGCGGGGGCACGCGCTCGAAACCGTCCCCGCTGGTGTCGCTGTCGCGTTCGGCCTGGCGGCGGGGACGGCCGAACACGGCCCGGGGGGCGGGGAGGGCGAGCTCCGGACCGAAGCCGTCGTCGTCGGGTTCCTGGCCGCTCCAGTCGTGCTCGGCCGCCCGGGCCGGGATCGCCGACGAGGCCGGGGCGTCGGGGCCGGTGGTCTTCTGGTCGGGTACGTTCATCGTGATCTCTCCTTGGGATCGGACGGCCGCCGGGGCCTGGCAGGGTTCAACCGGCGGCCGTCGTGCTGTTCGGGGGTGTCAGCCGGCGAGGAACTCGGCTCGCCGGCCGGACTGGCGGCGGGCTTCCTCGGCCTGGCGCGCCGCCGCGTCACGGCCACGGTCCGCGGCCGTACGGGGCTTCTTGCCACGCTGGATCAGCGCCGCCAGGGCGGCACGGGCGGACTCGTCGTCGATGCCGCGCTCGGCGTCGAGCGTGCGGCGCTGACGGTCGACCTGGTGGTCGGCAGCGCACTGCGGGCACCCCGAGGCCTCCAGACGCGGGTGGTCGGGGCAGGGATTCTCCGGCCCGGGCGCGGTGTCCGCAGGAGCGGAGTCCCGGAGCACGACGGAACGGCGCGGGAGCTCACCGAAGCGGGCCTTGAGCGCCCGGGTGGGGCTGTCGAGACCGGTGGCCGACTTGTGGGTCAGGGCCCTGGCGAGCTCCGGGCCGAGCTCCCAACCCTGCCGCTGGACGGTCTCCAGGAGCAGCGGCGCGTGCTTGCGCTGGTCGGCCAGCCCGCAGGCAAAGGGCATCGGCAGCTCGGCGAGGAACTCCATCGCAGCCTCGATCGCCTCGGGCGGGAAGCCGTGGTCGTTGTTGGCGGAGCGAACCCTCCCCCTCCCGGTACGGCGCTCGGAAGGGACCGACGGCACCGGAGTGACATGGGGGGTAGGGGGGGTTTTACCCCCACCGGGGGTGTGGGGGGGCAGCTCTCCGCTTCCCGATACCCGGGAAGCGGGCTGACCTGCGGGAACGCGCGGTTTCCCGCTTCCCGGGTGCCGGGAAGCGGGGTTCCCGTATCCCGGCACCCGGGAAGCGGGCTGACCTGCGGAAACACCGGAATGACCGTCATGACTGTTCCCCGCTTCCCGGCACCCGGGAAGCGGGCTGACCTGCGACGATGCTGCGGCAGCTTCGACGCTCGCCGCCTTCCAGGCAGAGTTGTCCTGAGGGTCCTCGAAGACCTTGTAGACGGCCTTGCCCTTGCGCTTGCTGCCGTTCTCCAGCACCTCCACCTCCTGCTCGAAGTGGACGTAGCCGGCCGCAATCAGCCGGGCGAACGCCTTGTAGACGGCGTCACGGCCGACGAGGATCTGGTCGTTCTTCGCCGAGCGGATCCCCTGCTCCTGGAGCTGACGCCAGACCTTGGGGACCGTCAGGTTCTCCTCGCCGTCCGCGATGGCGAACAGGACGTGCAGCAGGACCACGTAGTCGAGGGTGTTCACCAACTGGCCGCCGAACACCATCGGCCGGTGAACCGTCACGGTCTTGGCTGCCTTCGCCCTGACGAGGGGAGCGCCCTCGTTGACGCCGGAGGTCTTCTCACTCACCGCGCCACCTCCGAACCGGCGGCGGACACCATGAGCGGAGCGGCCTGGGCGGCCGGGCGGTGAGCGGGGCGGATCTTGACATGGGTGTGGTTCTGCATGCCCATAGAGGCCGGAAATCCGGGAACGGTGTGACCCGGGATCGAGTGGCGTGCATCACTCGACCGGGTGGGCTGGGTGGACATGCAGCCAGTCATGACAGGGCGAGCCTGTGGACAGGCTCCGCCAGTTGCGGGCGGCATCCAGCGGACGGCAGAGCGGTCGAGCGACTGGGAGGAACGGGCGGGGCGGGCCGGGACGACACGGCCGCGCCGCGGGGTGACGGGGTGGAACAACGGGGCGCTACCTCTCGAAAGGCGTCGCCACCGGCCGGGCCTTCGGGGTAGCCCTAGCGAGCGAGAGACGGGTGTCTCTCGCCGAAGCCGGGGTACCTTTGGTACCGTCGGAGACGACTGAGTAGACAGCTGAGCAGCCCCCAGACGCCAATCTTGGGCTGCTTTTGCTGTTTCTGGACCTTGGTGACGCCCGTGCGGGCGACCGGATCAGCTTATTCGTCTCCCGGATTCCTCGGACCGTTCAGGTTCCGCGTGTCGGCTGGACAACTCGGCCTCCGCGCGGAGCAGCTCGTCCAGTGCCTGGTCGGCCGACAGGGCGGTGTCCTTGGCGTCGTCCCACCTGCTGAGCGTGGACGCTGCCGCGCGGAGCAGGTCGTCCGGGAGGCCAACGGCGGCCATCGTGTCTGCGGCTTCTTCCAGCTCGGGGCCCCACCGCCAGCCCCGGGCAGCGGTCTTGCCGATGTAGCCCGTCTCCGTCAGGTACGAGCCGGCTCGTTGACCGGCGACATCGAGCAACGCCCGGTCGACACCGTGCTCCCGAGCGAGACCGTAGGACAGTGCGGCCAGCACCCTGGAGACCTTCTGGAACGCGCTGTAGGACACCTTCAGCGCGCTGGCCTGCCCGATCTCCTCGCCCAGTACGTGGGTCGACACCGCAGTGCCGGAGAAGAGCCGCTCGACCAACCCGACCTCGTCCACCGGCCCGGAGAGGTACAGCCGGGGCCGCTTCGTACCGACCGGCGGCGAGCCGACCACCGCACCGTCGACCACCGCGCGGGCCGTCCCGCCGAGCAACTGCGCGATCCGCACCGTCCGCTGCGGACTGATCGCGTTCGCTTCCACGTACAGGCCGGCGAAACCGAGCCCGGCCACATCTCGCGCAACATCCTCCGCCACAGCCGGCGGGCACAGACTGAGCACCACGTCCGCCTGGGCCACCAGCTCATCCAACGTCGGCACCGCCGTCAGACCCACCCGCTCCGCCCTGGCCGCAGTGGCCTCGCTGCGCCCCTGCGGGCACCACAGGACCTGGCCGCTGTTTGCGAGGGCGCACCCCGCGACGGCCGCGCCCATACTCCCGGGATGCAGGACACCGAGCGTGACCCGTCGAACTGTCATTGGGCACCTCGGACGTGGTCCAGGGCGTCCAGGACGTCCAGCGCGACGTAGTCCGGCTCCGCGCCCCCGGGCCACGGCCGACCGTGGGAGACCCAGACGGTGCGCAGTCCGGCCGCGCGGCCGCCGATCACGTCCAGTGCGGGGTTGTCCCCCACCATCCAACCGCCCCGCGCGAGGCTGCTGCCCACGCTCGCGGCAGCCGTTTCGAAGATTGCTGGGTCCGGCTTGCGGGCGCTGGCCTCCTCGGAGATGCACACCCCGTCGACCAGGCCGTCGATGCCGCTCGCCTTCAGCTTGGCGCGCTGGATCTCGCCGCCGCCGTTGGTGACGACGACGACCTGCCACCCGCCGGTCCTGACCGTCTCCAGCGCGTCCGGTACGCCGGGGAAGGGCCGGACCGTTGCCGGGAACTCCGCGTTGTAGCGGGCCCACAGCTGATCGGCGGACTCCGGCAACGGCAACTTGGCGCACAGGCCCTCGAACGTCCGCAGATCCGCGCGGATCCGCATGGCCCCCAGGATCCGGCGCTCGACATCCGGACCCACCCCGTGGGCGGCGCAGTACCCGGAGATCCACGCCGTCACCGCGCCGAGGCGGTCGATCAGCGTGTCGTCGAAGTCCAGCATCAGCAGCCGCTGCCCGCGCTCGGCGAGCGCCTGGCGGATCCGCTCGGCAGCCTGCTCGGGTGACGCCGCATCCGTGCGGACAACCAGATCGAACCGGAATCCGGCGTTGGCCTCCAGGTCCGCCTGCGTGGCATCCCAGGCGGCCAGACGCGCAGCGGTGTCCGTGTCACCCCGGCCCGCCGATCGCTCCGCCGTCGACTCCCTCGGGCACCAAAGCAGCACCGTCAGCCAGTCGGCGGGGTAGCCGTCCAGCACCGTCCGCACCCCATCGATCTGGCCCAGGTGCATCACCGGCACCCCGGCCGCGACCGCGGCGTCCAGCCCCGGTCGGTCCGTCACGTACGTGCTGTCGTACCTGCTGTTCTCGTAGACCACCGCCCCCGCCGTGGCACGCAGCTCGGCGAGGAGCTTTGGCGTCCCCATCCGGTAGCCAGCCGTCCGGCCGGGGCCGATCTTCACCCTGGAGAACAGCGCGAAGACGGGGTCGGCGGTGCTGAGGGCGCCCGTCACCGTGTCTTTCCCGGAAGCCGGCGGCCCGTACAGAATTACCCCGCGCCGCGTCATGCGCGTACCGCCCCGAGTGCCAGCCGTGCCTGGTCGGCCATCGCCACTGCGGCACCATGCCGGTTGTCCACCACCATGTGGTCGACCACCGGCCGGAGCTCCACGTTCAGGCCTGCCACGTACTCCGCCCAGTTGTCCAACTTCCAGGTGTCGCGTGCGGCTGAGCGATAGCTGATGTAGTCCCGCATCGAGTTGATGTCGCACCGTACCCACACCGGTGCCACCGTCACCCCGCGGGCCTTGCAGCGGCTCTCGAGGCGCCTCATCCAGCCTTCATCGCTGAATTCGGCGACGAGGGGCGCGGTGACGATCGAGGAGATGCCGCAGTCGATGTTGGCGTTGACCGCAGCGAGCAGAGATTCGTACTCGAGCGGTCGGACCCTTGAGCGGTAGGTCTCGGTGTGCCGGTCGTTACGGTCCGAGCCGAGAGCGACCAGGAGCGATTCCACGAGGGGGCGGCACATCGGGTCCTTGTCCAGGAGCGGCCATCCGCTGATCTCGGAGAGGAAGCGTGCGAGCTCGGTCTTCCCCGATCCCGCATAGCCGCCGACCAGGATCAGTGTGGGCTGGTGCGGGTCCCCGCCGGTGTGGCGGCGGCGCCAGGCATCCATGATTCGCTGCGAGATGCCGAAGTGATCGGCGCCCGCGATTTTGAGAAGAGCGCGTTCGACAGCGAGGACGTGGGCCCCCGTGTGCTTGTCGTTCGATGATGTCAGCCCAAGCTTGCTCGGCTCTTCGCCGGGCAGGGGGTTGCGGAATCCGAGCTCCCAGTCCGTGATGCCGTAGAGCAAGCAGTACACCCGTTGGTATGCCACGCCCGGGTAGACCTCGCCCTGCTCGTGCTGCCACAAAGTCTGTGGATTGGCGGCGGGCACGTCCTTCAACCGTGCGATGCTCGCAACCTGGCGCAGCTTTTCGCCAGCCTGCTCAAGCGTCAGGCCATGGGCTTCACGCTGCTCTCGCAGTCTGTCAGGGCGCCACCCCGGACGTGCCTTTGCCATGGCCTCTCCCTCGGCTTTCGTCATGGTTGGGAGCCTATGGTTCAAGCTCCGGAACCCATGTGTATGGGGATGTTGAAAACGTGTTGATGGATCTGAGTACGGATCTCACCACAGGGATGTGATGGCCTGTCACCGCAGGGTCGGATTTGATCTGAGTATCGAAATTCGACCCCAAGGGAGTGTCCGTGGATCACGTTCCGAAGAGCGCCTGTTCGACCCGTTCAAGGCGTGCGGTCAATGCGCTGATCTGTGTCTGCAGCTTGATGACCTCGGGCGACGCCGAAGGCTCGCTCGGTGGCGCTTGCCGGACGAAACTGCCCTTGCCCTGGTGCGAGTAGATCAGTCCGGCGGACCGCAGCTCACCAAGCGCCCGCTGCACCGTTCCGGGGGCGAGCTTGTAGTGATTCGCCAGCTCGCGGGTGCTGGGTAGCTTGTCGTCCGGCCGGAGCCTACCCAGACGGATCTGATCGCGCACGTCCTCCACGATCCGCTGGTAGGGCTGTGCGAACTGATCAGTCATGAACCACATCGTAGGGGCACCTCCTCGTCATAGACAGCTTCACCAGCTTAGTTGACACAGGTGGAACTGTATCAGTTAAGCTGGCTAAGCCAACACGGAAGTGCTCGTGAAAACGGCAAGGCCCCGGTGCGCCTGGACAGCTTTCACCGGGGCCTCCACGGACCAGCTCATCAAGGGAGTGATCCGCATGACCAGCATCGCCTACAAGCGTCCGGCCGGCCGCACCGGGGCCACCCTGACGCTCCACCCCCAGCAGCTCAGCGCCCGCAGCATCGTCGACGCCCTCGCCGACCACCGCAGTGCCCCGCTGCAGATCCAGTACGAGGGCCGGGTCCGGTCCCTCATCGCCCGGGACCTCGCGGCCGTCGCCCCGGCCGCCGACGAGACCACGGTGTCGGCGCTCGTCGCCGACGTCTGGCGGCAGGCCGAGGAGCACCTCGCCAAGGCCGGCCGCACCGGCTGGGCCCATCTGTCGTGGTTCGTCCAGAACGCCATCACCCGGCTCGTCGGCGGCGCGCAGCCGCAGATGGCGAGGTGCTGACGATGGCGCAGCAGTCGTTCGACGCGGCGCAGGTCGCCGCCCTGGACGCGGTGATCGCGGAGCGTCTGCGCTCCGCCGCGGAGGCCACCGCGGCCGCGGATCGGGCCCACCGGGAGGCGGACCGGCTGCGCGAGCAGCAGGCCCCGCAGCCGGTGCCGCAGCAGGCGGGGGGTCGGTCCTGATGGGCATCCGCTCCTTCCTGGGCCTCGGCTCCAGCAGCGGCTCGTCCGGCGAGCCCGGCTCCGGGACGTCGACCCGTACGGGCGGGATGTCGGCCTCCGGCTGGCACTCCTACGACGAGGCGACCGCCCGGCGTCACCACCGTGAGGCGCAGGCCCCGGCCGCCCCGGCGGGCACGGACCGGTACGGGCGCCGGGTGGTCTCGGCGGACCCGTACAGCCGGCCTGACTCCGCCCCGCGCCGGAACTTCGGCCGGCCGTACACCGAGCACGCCGACGACGGGGGTGCGCGGTGACCATCGCCAGCAACTGCCGCGCCTTCAGTAACGGCGACGGCAAGGACAAGCCCAAGCCGCCCGCCGACTCGAAGGGGGGCGGCCGGTGATCACCGTCCTCTCGAACCAGGCCGACGAGGCCCTGCGCCGAATGCGTGAGGACCAGGCCCGCAGGGACGCCGCGAAGGCCGGCGGTTCCGGCCCCGGCCAGTAGCCCTCCCCTTCTCCTCTCTATGGAGTTCGGCAGTCTCCCGCCGCCTGCCTCTCGGAACCGTCCTGGCATGCCCATGCCGGTACGGGGCCGGGAGTGGCGCGGCGGGCCCGCCAGGGCCCCGCCACCACCGTTCCCCCGTCCCGCCCCGATCCAGGAGGCACCCGCATGTCCCGCACGCTGACCGGCCGCCGCCAGGCCGAGCACATCGCCCGCACCACGGCCTCGTCCTGGTCCTGGGTCACCGAAGCGCAGGGCCCGGAGCGCGTCCGCCGCGCCGCCGCCCGCCGCCTGGCCCGCCTGACCGGCACCACCCTGGTCCGCTGGGACGGCAAGATCACCGACGCCGACTGGCAGACCCTGCTGGCGGCCGGCGCCGACGCGCTGCTCGCCCAGGCCGACGACGACGAGGACCGGCCGGTCAGCCTGGACCTGGTCGACGCCGCCAAGGAGTTCGCGGCCGAGGCCGCCGCCGCGGCCGACACCGTGCTGGAGCGCACCACCGTCCTGCCGGACGCGGACCTGCCGGTGCCCGGCCGGTTCGTCGACGCCGCGGCCGCCGAGCCCGAGCGCCTGCCCGACGAGCAGCAGTCGGTCGAGCGCTGGTCGCCGTTCGAGGGCGGCCCCCGCTGGATCTGCCCCTCCGGCCGCTACGGCGACGGCTCCTACCCCACCGCTCCGCACTAGCCCTGCGGCGCACGGCCGGCACCACCCCGTCGCCCGCCCGGGCCCCTGTCCCACCGGCTCCCGCCCGGAGCTGCCCTGACCGCACGGCCGCCCGAACGGCGCCCGCACCGGTGAGGGGAGCCCCGGGACCACCCAGGTCCCCTCCACCACGAAGGAGACCCGCCGATGTTCGAGCGTCTGCGCAAGGCCGCCGCCAACACCGTGACCGAGCTCCAGGGCCACCGCGCGCTCACCCGCGACATCGAGGCCGCCGTCGCCGCCGGCGACCAGGAGGCCGCCGACACCTTTCGCACCGGGACCCTCGCCGCCGCGCTGACCGCCCGGGGCCGCGACGCCCGAGGCGAGGAGATCAGCGACTACGTCGACAAAGTCCTCACCGCCGACGGCAACGCCGACGCCGCCGAGCGCCTGCGCTGGCTCCACCGTCGCCGCTGACCCCGCGTCGACACGAAGGCCCCCCGGCGCCGGACCGGCCCCGGAGACCGACACCCCTCAGGAGAACCCCGTGATCATCAACCGCATCGAAGGCGCCGTCATCCCCGGCAGCGTCATTCAGACCCCGGAAAGCACCACCTCCTCCGGCGCCTGGGGCGACGTCGTCAACAGCATCACCAACGTCCAGGTCGTCGGCGGCGCGGTCATCCAGGCCGGCGTCCTGCTGAACACCCTGAACAGCGTCGACCCGGACTGCGGCGACGGCGGCTGGTCCCGCGCCGCCCGTGCCGAGCTCGCCGCCGACCTCGACCTGGCCGCCGTCAACGACGCGGCCGCCGCCGCCGAGGGCAACGCCGTTGCCGC
>NZ_MSJQ01000158.1 GCF_014596515.1 Streptomyces sp. CBMA156 | reverse complement strand
GTGGACAGGCTCCGCCAGTTGCGGGCGGCATCCAGCGGACGGCAGAGCGGTCGAGCGACTGGGAGGAACGGGCGGGGCGGGCCGGGACGACACGGCCGCGCCGCGGGGTGACGGGGTGGAACAACGGGGCGCTACCTCTCGAAAGGCGTCGCCACCGGCCGGGCCTTCGGGGTAGCCCTAGCGAGCGAGAGACGGGTGTCTCTCGCCGAAGCCGGGGTACCTTTGGTACCGTCGGAGACGACTGAGTAGACAGCTGAGCAGCCCCCAGACGCCAATCTTGGGCTGCTTTTGCTGTTTCTGGACCTTGGTGACGCCCGTGCGGGCGACCGGATCAGCTTATTCGTCTCCCGGATTCCTCGGACCGTTCAGGTTCCGCGTGTCGGCTGGACAACTCGGCCTCCGCGCGGAGCAGCTCGTCCAGTGCCTGGTCGGCCGACAGGGCGGTGTCCTTGGCGTCGTCCCACCTGCTGAGCGTGGACGCTGCCGCGCGGAGCAGGTCGTCCGGGAGGCCAACGGCGGCCATCGTGTCTGCGGCTTCTTCCAGCTCGGGGCCCCACCGCCAGCCCCGGGCAGCGGTCTTGCCGATGTAGCCCGTCTCCGTCAGGTACGAGCCGGCTCGTTGACCGGCGACATCGAGCAACGCCCGGTCGACACCGTGCTCCCGAGCGAGACCGTAGGACAGTGCGGCCAGCACCCTGGAGACCTTCTGGAACGCGCTGTAGGACACCTTCAGCGCGCTGGCCTGCCCGATCTCCTCGCCCAGTACGTGGGTCGACACCGCAGTGCCGGAGAAGAGCCGCTCGACCAACCCGACCTCGTCCACCGGCCCGGAGAGGTACAGCCGGGGCCGCTTCGTACCGACCGGCGGCGAGCCGACCACCGCACCGTCGACCACCGCGCGGGCCGTCCCGCCGAGCAACTGCGCGATCCGCACCGTCCGCTGCGGACTGATCGCGTTCGCTTCCACGTACAGGCCGGCGAAACCGAGCCCGGCCACATCTCGCGCAACATCCTCCGCCACAGCCGGCGGGCACAGACTGAGCACCACGTCCGCCTGGGCCACCAGCTCATCCAACGTCGGCACCGCCGTCAGACCCACCCGCTCCGCCCTGGCCGCAGTGGCCTCGCTGCGCCCCTGCGGGCACCACAGGACCTGGCCGCTGTTTGCGAGGGCGCACCCCGCGACGGCCGCGCCCATACTCCCGGGATGCAGGACACCGAGCGTGACCCGTCGAACTGTCATTGGGCACCTCGGACGTGGTCCAGGGCGTCCAGGACGTCCAGCGCGACGTAGTCCGGCTCCGCGCCCCCGGGCCACGGCCGACCGTGGGAGACCCAGACGGTGCGCAGTCCGGCCGCGCGGCCGCCGATCACGTCCAGTGCGGGGTTGTCCCCCACCATCCAACCGCCCCGCGCGAGGCTGCTGCCCACGCTCGCGGCAGCCGTTTCGAAGATTGCTGGGTCCGGCTTGCGGGCGCTGGCCTCCTCGGAGATGCACACCCCGTCGACCAGGCCGTCGATGCCGCTCGCCTTCAGCTTGGCGCGCTGGATCTCGCCGCCGCCGTTGGTGACGACGACGACCTGCCACCCGCCGGTCCTGACCGTCTCCAGCGCGTCCGGTACGCCGGGGAAGGGCCGGACCGTTGCCGGGAACTCCGCGTTGTAGCGGGCCCACAGCTGATCGGCGGACTCCGGCAACGGCAACTTGGCGCACAGGCCCTCGAACGTCCGCAGATCCGCGCGGATCCGCATGGCCCCCAGGATCCGGCGCTCGACATCCGGACCCACCCCGTGGGCGGCGCAGTACCCGGAGATCCACGCCGTCACCGCGCCGAGGCGGTCGATCAGCGTGTCGTCGAAGTCCAGCATCAGCAGCCGCTGCCCGCGCTCGGCGAGCGCCTGGCGGATCCGCTCGGCAGCCTGCTCGGGTGACGCCGCATCCGTGCGGACAACCAGATCGAACCGGAATCCGGCGTTGGCCTCCAGGTCCGCCTGCGTGGCATCCCAGGCGGCCAGACGCGCAGCGGTGTCCGTGTCACCCCGGCCCGCCGATCGCTCCGCCGTCGACTCCCTCGGGCACCAAAGCAGCACCGTCAGCCAGTCGGCGGGGTAGCCGTCCAGCACCGTCCGCACCCCATCGATCTGGCCCAGGTGCATCACCGGCACCCCGGCCGCGACCGCGGCGTCCAGCCCCGGTCGGTCCGTCACGTACGTGCTGTCGTACCTGCTGTTCTCGTAGACCACCGCCCCCGCCGTGGCACGCAGCTCGGCGAGGAGCTTTGGCGTCCCCATCCGGTAGCCAGCCGTCCGGCCGGGGCCGATCTTCACCCTGGAGAACAGCGCGAAGACGGGGTCGGCGGTGCTGAGGGCGCCCGTCACCGTGTCTTTCCCGGAAGCCGGCGGCCCGTACAGAATTACCCCGCGCCGCGTCATGCGCGTACCGCCCCGAGTGCCAGCCGTGCCTGGTCGGCCATCGCCACTGCGGCACCATGCCGGTTGTCCACCACCATGTGGTCGACCACCGGCCGGAGCTCCACGTTCAGGCCTGCCACGTACTCCGCCCAGTTGTCCAACTTCCAGGTGTCGCGTGCGGCTGAGCGATAGCTGATGTAGTCCCGCATCGAGTTGATGTCGCACCGTACCCACACCGGTGCCACCGTCACCCCGCGGGCCTTGCAGCGGCTCTCGAGGCGCCTCATCCAGCCTTCATCGCTGAATTCGGCGACGAGGGGCGCGGTGACGATCGAGGAGATGCCGCAGTCGATGTTGGCGTTGACCGCAGCGAGCAGAGATTCGTACTCGAGCGGTCGGACCCTTGAGCGGTAGGTCTCGGTGTGCCGGTCGTTACGGTCCGAGCCGAGAGCGACCAGGAGCGATTCCACGAGGGGGCGGCACATCGGGTCCTTGTCCAGGAGCGGCCATCCGCTGATCTCGGAGAGGAAGCGTGCGAGCTCGGTCTTCCCCGATCCCGCATAGCCGCCGACCAGGATCAGTGTGGGCTGGTGCGGGTCCCCGCCGGTGTGGCGGCGGCGCCAGGCATCCATGATTCGCTGCGAGATGCCGAAGTGATCGGCGCCCGCGATTTTGAGAAGAGCGCGTTCGACAGCGAGGACGTGGGCCCCCGTGTGCTTGTCGTTCGATGATGTCAGCCCAAGCTTGCTCGGCTCTTCGCCGGGCAGGGGGTTGCGGAATCCGAGCTCCCAGTCCGTGATGCCGTAGAGCAAGCAGTACACCCGTTGGTATGCCACGCCCGGGTAGACCTCGCCCTGCTCGTGCTGCCACAAAGTCTGTGGATTGGCGGCGGGCACGTCCTTCAACCGTGCGATGCTCGCAACCTGGCGCAGCTTTTCGCCAGCCTGCTCAAGCGTCAGGCCATGGGCTTCACGCTGCTCTCGCAGTCTGTCAGGGCGCCACCCCGGACGTGCCTTTGCCATGGCCTCTCCCTCGGCTTTCGTCATGGTTGGGAGCCTATGGTTCAAGCTCCGGAACCCATGTGTATGGGGATGTTGAAAACGTGTTGATGGATCTGAGTACGGATCTCACCACAGGGATGTGATGGCCTGTCACCGCAGGGTCGGATTTGATCTGAGTATCGAAATTCGACCCCAAGGGAGTGTCCGTGGATCACGTTCCGAAGAGCGCCTGTTCGACCCGTTCAAGGCGTGCGGTCAATGCGCTGATCTGTGTCTGCAGCTTGATGACCTCGGGCGACGCCGAAGGCTCGCTCGGTGGCGCTTGCCGGACGAAACTGCCCTTGCCCTGGTGCGAGTAGATCAGTCCGGCGGACCGCAGCTCACCAAGCGCCCGCTGCACCGTTCCGGGGGCGAGCTTGTAGTGATTCGCCAGCTCGCGGGTGCTGGGTAGCTTGTCGTCCGGCCGGAGCCTACCCAGACGGATCTGATCGCGCACGTCCTCCACGATCCGCTGGTAGGGCTGTGCGAACTGATCAGTCATGAACCACATCGTAGGGGCACCTCCTCGTCATAGACAGCTTCACCAGCTTAGTTGACACAGGTGGAACTGTATCAGTTAAGCTGGCTAAGCCAACACGGAAGTGCTCGTGAAAACGGCAAGGCCCCGGTGCGCCTGGACAGCTTTCACCGGGGCCTCCACGGACCAGCTCATCAAGGGAGTGATCCGCATGACCAGCATCGCCTACAAGCGTCCGGCCGGCCGCACCGGGGCCACCCTGACGCTCCACCCCCAGCAGCTCAGCGCCCGCAGCATCGTCGACGCCCTCGCCGACCACCGCAGTGCCCCGCTGCAGATCCAGTACGAGGGCCGGGTCCGGTCCCTCATCGCCCGGGACCTCGCGGCCGTCGCCCCGGCCGCCGACGAGACCACGGTGTCGGCGCTCGTCGCCGACGTCTGGCGGCAGGCCGAGGAGCACCTCGCCAAGGCCGGCCGCACCGGCTGGGCCCATCTGTCGTGGTTCGTCCAGAACGCCATCACCCGGCTCGTCGGCGGCGCGCAGCCGCAGATGGCGAGGTGCTGACGATGGCGCAGCAGTCGTTCGACGCGGCGCAGGTCGCCGCCCTGGACGCGGTGATCGCGGAGCGTCTGCGCTCCGCCGCGGAGGCCACCGCGGCCGCGGATCGGGCCCACCGGGAGGCGGACCGGCTGCGCGAGCAGCAGGCCCCGCAGCCGGTGCCGCAGCAGGCGGGGGGTCGGTCCTGATGGGCATCCGCTCCTTCCTGGGCCTCGGCTCCAGCAGCGGCTCGTCCGGCGAGCCCGGCTCCGGGACGTCGACCCGTACGGGCGGGATGTCGGCCTCCGGCTGGCACTCCTACGACGAGGCGACCGCCCGGCGTCACCACCGTGAGGCGCAGGCCCCGGCCGCCCCGGCGGGCACGGACCGGTACGGGCGCCGGGTGGTCTCGGCGGACCCGTACAGCCGGCCTGACTCCGCCCCGCGCCGGAACTTCGGCCGGCCGTACACCGAGCACGCCGACGACGGGGGTGCGCGGTGACCATCGCCAGCAACTGCCGCGCCTTCAGTAACGGCGACGGCAAGGACAAGCCCAAGCCGCCCGCCGACTCGAAGGGGGGCGGCCGGTGATCACCGTCCTCTCGAACCAGGCCGACGAGGCCCTGCGCCGAATGCGTGAGGACCAGGCCCGCAGGGACGCCGCGAAGGCCGGCGGTTCCGGCCCCGGCCAGTAGCCCTCCCCTTCTCCTCTCTATGGAGTTCGGCAGTCTCCCGCCGCCTGCCTCTCGGAACCGTCCTGGCATGCCCATGCCGGTACGGGGCCGGGAGTGGCGCGGCGGGCCCGCCAGGGCCCCGCCACCACCGTTCCCCCGTCCCGCCCCGATCCAGGAGGCACCCGCATGTCCCGCACGCTGACCGGCCGCCGCCAGGCCGAGCACATCGCCCGCACCACGGCCTCGTCCTGGTCCTGGGTCACCGAAGCGCAGGGCCCGGAGCGCGTCCGCCGCGCCGCCGCCCGCCGCCTGGCCCGCCTGACCGGCACCACCCTGGTCCGCTGGGACGGCAAGATCACCGACGCCGACTGGCAGACCCTGCTGGCGGCCGGCGCCGACGCGCTGCTCGCCCAGGCCGACGACGACGAGGACCGGCCGGTCAGCCTGGACCTGGTCGACGCCGCCAAGGAGTTCGCGGCCGAGGCCGCCGCCGCGGCCGACACCGTGCTGGAGCGCACCACCGTCCTGCCGGACGCGGACCTGCCGGTGCCCGGCCGGTTCGTCGACGCCGCGGCCGCCGAGCCCGAGCGCCTGCCCGACGAGCAGCAGTCGGTCGAGCGCTGGTCGCCGTTCGAGGGCGGCCCCCGCTGGATCTGCCCCTCCGGCCGCTACGGCGACGGCTCCTACCCCACCGCTCCGCACTAGCCCTGCGGCGCACGGCCGGCACCACCCCGTCGCCCGCCCGGGCCCCTGTCCCACCGGCTCCCGCCCGGAGCTGCCCTGACCGCACGGCCGCCCGAACGGCGCCCGCACCGGTGAGGGGAGCCCCGGGACCACCCAGGTCCCCTCCACCACGAAGGAGACCCGCCGATGTTCGAGCGTCTGCGCAAGGCCGCCGCCAACACCGTGACCGAGCTCCAGGGCCACCGCGCGCTCACCCGCGACATCGAGGCCGCCGTCGCCGCCGGCGACCAGGAGGCCGCCGACACCTTTCGCACCGGGACCCTCGCCGCCGCGCTGACCGCCCGGGGCCGCGACGCCCGAGGCGAGGAGATCAGCGACTACGTCGACAAAGTCCTCACCGCCGACGGCAACGCCGACGCCGCCGAGCGCCTGCGCTGGCTCCACCGTCGCCGCTGACCCCGCGTCGACACGAAGGCCCCCCGGCGCCGGACCGGCCCCGGAGACCGACACCCCTCAGGAGAACCCCGTGATCATCAACCGCATCGAAGGCGCCGTCATCCCCGGCAGCGTCATTCAGACCCCGGAAAGCACCACCTCCTCCGGCGCCTGGGGCGACGTCGTCAACAGCATCACCAACGTCCAGGTCGTCGGCGGCGCGGTCATCCAGGCCGGCGTCCTGCTGAACACCCTGAACAGCGTCGACCCGGACTGCGGCGACGGCGGCTGGTCCCGCGCCGCCCGTGCCGAGCTCGCCGCCGACCTCGACCTGGCCGCCGTCAACGACGCGGCCGCCGCCGCCGAGGGCAACGCCGTTGCCGCCGACCCCGCCGCCGCGCCCGCCGCCCGCCC
>NZ_MSJQ01000157.1 GCF_014596515.1 Streptomyces sp. CBMA156 | reverse complement strand
CGCGGGACCGCCCACGGGTGGCGGCCCGCGCCCGCCGCGCGCCCGCCCCCACCGCCCGCCACAGAGCGGCCACCCGTCACAGCGCAGCCACCCGCCACAGCAGCCGTACGTCGCCAGTCGGAGGCAGACCTTGATCCCGTTGTCGTTCGCCCAGCAGCGGCTCTGGTTCATCGAGCAGTTCGAGGGCCCGAGCGCCCTCTACAACACCCCGTTCGCCCTCCGGCTGACCGGTGCGCTCGACGCCGCCGCGCTCGAAGGCGCACTGGGGGACGTGGTGGAGCGGCACGAGGTGCTGCGCACCGTCTTCCCGACCACCGACGGCCGGCCCCACCAGCACATCCTCGCCGAGGGGCGCCCGCCGCTGCACCGGGTGCCGGTGGCCGACGAGGCCGAGCTGCCCGGGCTGCTGCGCGAGGCGGCCGGGCAGGTCTTCGACCTCGCCGCCGACCTCCCGGTCCGGGCCTGGCTGTACGCCCTGCCCACCCCGGGCGAGCACGTCCTGCTGCTGCTCACCCACCACATCGCCAGCGACGGCTGGTCCGTCGCCCCGCTGTTCCGCGACCTCGCCGAGGCCTACCGGGCCCGATCCGCCGGCACCGCGTCGCAGTGGGAACCGCTGCCGGTGCAGTACGCCGACTACACCCTCTGGCAGCGCGAGCTGCTCGGCGAGGAGGACGACCCGGAGAGCGTCATCTCCACCCAACTCGCCCACTGGAAGCAGGAGTTGTCCGGCCTGCCGGAGGAGCTGGCGCTCCCGTACGACCGTCCGCGCCCGGCCCTGCCGAGCCGCCGCGGCGGCGCCGCCGACTTCGGGATCGACGCCGGACTGCACGGCATGCTCGGCGCGTTGGCGACGGCACGGAACGCCAGCCTGTTCATGGCCCTCCAGGCCGCGGTCGCCACCCTCTACACCCACCTCGGCGCCGGCACCGACCTCCCCCTGGGCACCCCCGTCGCCGGCCGCACCGACGAAGCCCTCGACGACCTCGTCGGCTTCTTCGTCAACACCCTCCCCCTGCGCACCGACACCAGCGGCGACCCCACCTTCCACCAACTCCTCGACCGGATCCGCCGCACCGACCTGGACGCCTACGACCACCAGGACATCCCCTTCGAACGTCTCGTCGAACACCTCAACCCCACCCGCACCCCGGCCCGCCACCCCCTCTTCCAGACCGTCGTCACCCTGAACGCGGAACAGGCCGGCGACCTCGCCTTCGGCGCCGCGGTCGGCACCCCGCTCGAAGTCGGCGAGGCCCAGGCCCAGTTCGACCTCAACTTCAACTTCGTCGAGCGCCTCGCCGCCGACGGCGGCTGCCTCGGGGTGCGCGCCGCCGTCGACTACGCGGCCGACCTGTTCGACCACGCCACCGCCGTCTCCCTCGCCGACCGGCTGGTCCGCGTGCTGCGCGCCGCCGTGGCCGCCCCGGACGCGCCGATCGGCGCCATCGACATCCTCGGCCCGGCCGAGCGCGAGCAGCTGCTCACCGGCTGGCACGGACCGGTGGTGCCCGTCACCGAGCAGAGCCTGCCCCGGCTGTTCGAGGCCCAGGCCGCCGCCACCCCCGAGGCCCCGGCCGTCGTCTCCGACACCGAACGGCTCGACTACGCCGAGCTGAACGACCGCGCCAACCGGCTCGCCGCGCTGCTGCTGGAACGCGGCCTGACCACCGAACAGCCGGTCGCGGTGCTGATGGAGCGCTCCGCCGCCCTGCTCACCGCCGTCCTGGCGATCGCCAAGGCGGGCGGTACCTACGTCCCGCTGGACGACCGCTACCCGCTGGACCGGCTGCGGCACATCCTCGCCGACACCCGTACCGCCCTGCTGCTCACCGACCGGGCCCACCAGGGGCACCCGGTGCTCGCCACCGAGGGCTTCGACACCGTCGAGGTCACCGAGGCGCTGCTCGCCGGGGCCCCGGCGGCGGGCAACCCCGCCACACCGGTCCTGCCCGGCCAGCTGGTCTACGTGATGTACACCTCGGGCTCGACCGGCGTGCCCAAGGGCGTCGCCGTCACCCACCGCAACGTGGTGGACCTGCTGGGCAACCCGCACTTCAGGGCCGGTCACCACGAACGGGTGCTGCTCCACTCGCCCACCGCCTTCGACGCCTCCACCACCGAGATCTGGGCGCCACTGGTCACCGGCGGGGCGATCGTCCTCGCCGAGCCCGGTGAACTGGACATCCGCCGCCTCGCCGAGACCATCACCGCCCACGAGGTGACCCTGGTCCAGGCCCCGTCCGGGCTGCTGCGGCTGATGGCCGACGAGAACCCGGCCGCCTTCCGGCGGGTCCGGCAGGTGTGGACCGGCGGCGACGTCGTGCCGCCGGAGTCCGTCCGCCGGCTCCTGCGGGCCTGCCCGGACACCTCCGTGCTCGCGGTCTACGCGCCGACCGAGACCACCGCCATCAAGACCACCTTCACCATGGGCGCGCACGATCCCGTCCCCGCCGTGGTGCCGATCGGCCGACCGCTGGCCAACACCCGGCCGTACGTGCTGGACACCGCGCTGCGCCCGCTGCCGGCCGGTGTGGCGGGCGAGCTGTACATCGCCGGAGCCGGCCTGGCCCGCGGCTACGTCGGCCGCCCCGGCCTGACCGCCGAACGCTTCGTCGCCTGCCCGTTCGGCGAACCCGGAAGCCGGATGTACCGCACCGGCGACCTCGCCCGCTGGACGTCCGACGGCGTGCTGGAGTTCCTCGGCCGCGCCGACGACCAGGTCAAGATCCGCGGCTTCCGGATCGAACTCGGCGAGGTGGAGGGCGCGTTCGCCGCCCTGCCCACCGTCGGCCAGGCCTTCGCGATGGTCCGCGAGGACCAGCCGGGCGACAAGCGCCTCGTGGTGTACGCCACCGGCGAGGGCAGCCCCGGCGAACTGCGCGCCGCCGTCGCCGACAGCCTGCCCGGCTACATGCTCCCGGCCGCCGTGGTCGTCCTCGACGCCCTGCCGGTCACCGCCAACGGCAAGGTCGACCGCCGCGCCCTGCCCGCCCCCGACTACACCGGGACGGCCGAGCGCCGGGCCCCGCGCACCGACACCGAGCGCGTGCTCTGCGAACTCTTCGCCGACGTCCTCGGGTCGGCCGGGGTCGGGATCGACGACAGCTTCTTCGACCTGGGCGGCCACTCGCTGCTCGCCACCAAGCTGGTCAGCCGCATCCGCACCGCGCTCGGCACCGAACTGCCCGTCCGGACCCTGTTCGACGCCCCCAGCGTGGCCGCGCTGGCCGCCGCGCTGCCCACCCCCGGCACCGCCCGCCCGGCCCTGCGGCCCACCGGGCGGCCCGCACGCGTCCCGCTCTCCCCCGCGCAGCAACGCCTCTGGTTCATCGACCAGTTCGAGGGCCCGAGCCCGCTCTACAACACCCCGTGCGTCCTGCGGCTCACCGGCCGGATCGACACCACCGCCCTCCAGGCGGCCCTCACGGACGTGCTCGACCGCCACGAGGTGCTGCGCACCGTCTACCCGACCACCGACGGGCAGCCGCACCAGCTGCTCCTGGATCACCCCGAACTCCCGCTGCGCACCGTGCCGGTGGCCGGCGAGGAGGAACTCGGGGCGGCCCTGGCCGAGGCCTGCGCGGAGGTCTTCGACCTCGCCCGCGACCTGCCGGTGCGCGCCACCCTGTTCTCCCTGCCGGGCGACGAGCACGTCCTGCTGGTCCTGATGCACCACATCGCCACCGACGGCTGGTCCGTCGCCCCGCTGCTGCGCGACCTCGCCACCGCGTACGAGGCCCGCCGCGACGGCACCGCCCCCGACTGGCCGCCGCTGCCGGTGCAGTACGCCGACTACGCCCTCTGGCAGCACCGGCTGCTCGGCACCGACGAGCGGCCGAGCGAGCTGCTGACCGGCCAACTCGCCTACTGGCAGCAGGCCCTGGCCGGCCTCCCGGAGGAGCTGGCGCTCCCCTTCGACCACCGCCGCCCCGCCGCCCCGAGCCGCCGGGGCGCCACCGTGGAACTCCGGATGGACGCCGGACTCCACACCGCGCTCGTCGAGTTGGCGCAGCGGAGCCGCGCCAGCGTGTTCATGGTGATGCAGGCCGCCCTGGCCACCACCCTGGGCCGGCTCGGCGCGGGCACCGACCTGCCGATCGGCACCGTGGTGGCCGGCCGCACCGACGAGGCGCTGGACGACCTGGTCGGCTTCTTCGTCAACACCCTGGTGCTGCGCACCGACACCAGCGGCGACCCGACCTTCCGGGAGCTGGTGGAGCGCGTCCGGGTCGCCACCCTGGACGCCTTCGCGCACCAGGACGTGCCCTTCGAGCGGCTGGTCGAGCTGATCAACCCGGTGCGCTCGACCGCCCGGCACCCGCTCTGCCAGGTGATGCTGACCTCGGGCGGCGACGCCGGGGAGATCAGCCTCGGCGGTCTGACCGGCCGGGTCGGGCAACCGGACTCCGGCCTCGCCAAGTTCGACCTGACCTTCGCGTTCGGCGAGAGCTTCGACGCGGCCGGCGCGCCCGCCGGACTGGGCCTGACGCTGGAGTACGCCGTCGACCTGTTCGACCGGGCCACCGCCGAGGCGACGGCCGCCCGCTTCGAGCGCGCCCTGCGCGCGGTGCTGGCCGATCCGGACCAGCGGGTGGGCCTGGTGGAGGTGCTGGCGCCCGAGGAGCGGGAGCAGCTGGTCGACGGGTGGAACGACACCGCCCGGCCGGTCGAGCCCGCCACCTTCCCGGCACTGTTCGAGGCGCGGGCCGCCGCCCGCCCGGAGGCCGTCGCGCTCTCCTTCGGCTCCGAGCAGGTCGGCTACGGCGAGCTGAACGAGCGCGCCAACCGCTTCGCCCGACTGCTGGTCGAGCACGGCGCGGGCCCCGAGCGGTTCGTCGCGATCGCCCTGGAACGCTCGATCGAGCTGATCGTCGCCCAGCTCGCGGTGCTCAAGGCCGGCGCGGTCTTCCAGCCGCTGGACCCGCGCTACCCGGCCGACCGGCTCGCCCACATGCTGGACGACGCCCGGCCCGCGCTGGTCCTCACCAGCAGGACGCTGGCCGGCCGCCTGCCGGCCGGCAGCACCGTCCCCCGGCTGCTGATCGAGGACCTGGACGCCTCCGGCCACCCGGCGCACGACCTCACCGGCACCGCGATCACCCCGGACTCGGCCGCGTACGTCATCCACACCTCGGGGTCCACCGGCCGCCCCAAGGGCGTGCTGGTCACCCACTCCGGCCTCGCGAGCATGGTGGAGAGCCAGCACGAGGGCCTGGCCGTCACCCCGGACAGCCGGGTGCTGCTGTTCGCCTCGCCGTCCTTCGACGCGGCCGTCTGGGAGCTGGGCATGGCCCTGCTCACCGGCGCCCGCGCCGTCCTCGCCGACGCCGACCGGCTCCTGCCGGGCCCCGCCCTGGTGGAGCTGATCGCCGACCAGGGCGTCACCCACCTCACCCTGCCGCCCACCGCCCTCGCCGTGCTGCCCCCGGACGCGCTGCCCCGGGGCACCACCCTGGTGGTGGCCGGCGAGGCCTGCCCGCCCGACCTGGTCGGGCACTGGTCGGCCCGGGTGCGGATGGTCAACGCCTACGGCCCCACCGAGTCCACCGTGTGCGCCAGCATGAGCGGCCCGCTGCGCGGCCGGACCACCCCGCCGATGGGCCGCCCCGTGGCCAACACCCGTCTGTACGTGCTCGATCCGGGCCTCCAGCCGGTCCCCGCCGGGGTGGTCGGCGAGCTGTACATCGCCGGCGCCGGCCTCGCCCGCGGCTACCTCGGCCGCCCCGGCCTCACCGCCGAGCGCTTCACCGCCGACCCGTACGGCGCCCCCGGCAGCCGGATGTACCGCACCGGGGACCTCGCCCGCC
This sequence comes from Streptomyces sp. CBMA156, assembly GCF_014596515.1. Classification (GTDB taxonomy): domain Bacteria; phylum Actinomycetota; class Actinomycetes; order Streptomycetales; family Streptomycetaceae; genus Kitasatospora. The sequence goes on along the minus strand of NZ_MSJQ01000157.1, from coordinate 11,462 downwards.
GCCGCGCCGACGGGGCTTTGGACTACCTCGGCCGCACCGACCACCAGGTCAAGGTCCGCGGCTTCCGGATCGAACCCGGCGAGATCGAGGCCGTACTCGCCCGGCACCCCGACCTGGCACAGGCGTTCGTGCTGGTCCGCGAGGACCGCCCCGGCGACCGCCGGCTCGTCGCCTACGCCGTCCCCCGCCCCGGCCGGACGGTCGACCCGGCCGCCCTGCGCCGCCACGTCGGCGGGACCCTGCCCGACTACATGGTCCCCTCCGCCGTCGTCGCCCTCGACGCCCTGCCGGTGACCGCCAACGGCAAGGTCGACCGCACCGCCCTGCCCGCCCCCGACTCCGCCTGGCCCGGCTCCGGGCGGACGCCCGCCACGCCCAGGGAGGAACTGCTCTGCGGCCTGTTCGCCGACGTCCTCGGGCTGGACGGGGTCGGTGTGGACGACAACTTCTTCGAGCTGGGCGGGCACTCGCTGCTGGCCGGCCGGCTGGTCGCGGGCCTGCGCGAACTGGTCGGCGAGGGCGAGGGGATCGGCGTCCGCACGCTGTTCGAGGCACCGACCGTCGCCCTGCTGGCCGAGCGGCTCGCCCTGGGCCCGGCCGCCGAGAGCTTCCCCGTCCTGCTGCCGATCCGCACCCGGGGCTCGCGCCCGCCGCTGTTCTGCGTCCACCCGGCCGCCGGCATCAGCTGGGTGTACACCGGGCTGCTGCGCCACCTCGACGCCGAGCAGCCGATCTACGGCCTCCAGGCCCCCGGCCTGGCCGACCCGGCCGCCCGCCCGGCCTCGGTGGAGGAGCTGGCCAGGACCCACCTCGCACAGATCCGCGCCGTCCGCCCCGAGGGCCCGTACGCCCTGCTCGGCTGGTCCTTCGGCGGGACCGTCGCCCACGCGATCGCGGCGCTGCTGCGCGAACAGGGCGAGGAGGTACGGCTGCTGGCCCTGCTGGACGCCTACCCGGGCACCGGAGAGCCGGGGCCCGAGCGGTGGCGGGACGACCCGGCGCAGCTCGCGGTGATCCTCGACTCGCTCGGCCACCCGGCCGGGGAGACCACCGCCTGGCCCGCGGACGAGGACGGCTACGCCGCGCTCGTCCGGGACGGCGAGGGCCCGCTCGCCGGTCTCAGCGGCGCCGGGGTGGCCCGGGTGGTCGCCGTCTTCCAGGCCAACGCCGAGCTTTCCCACACGCTCCCGCTGCCCGGCTACGACGGCGGCGCGGTGTTCTTCACCGCCGCCAAGGAGCGGCCGGCCGACGCCCCCGACCCCGAGAGCTGGCGCCCGCACCTGGGCGGCCGGCTCGACATCCACGAGGTGCCGAGCACCCACGGCGCGATGACCGGCTCCGAGGCGCTCGCCGTCATCGGCCCGGTGCTCGCCGCCCGCCTGACGTCCTGACCCCTCCGCCCCACCCGTCCCGCCCGCTCCCCGCTCCCCGCTCCCACCGACCGCAGGCGACCGACCCTGCGCACACCCCGCGGGCCGCACCCGGCCCGCCCACGGAGAAACGGACCCCACCATGACCACTGCGGCCATCCCCGACACCTGGCGCGGCATCACCCCGGCGCCGATCACCTCGACCGACGCCTACAACGGCTTCATCGCCGCGAACGTGATCTTCGCCCTGGACCGGATCGGCCTGCTGGAGCGGATCGGCCGCGGCGAGCCGCTCTCCGCCGCCGAGGCCACCGCCGGCACCGGTGACACCGCCCGCACGGAGGCCGTGCTGCGTGCCGCCACCGACTACGGCTACCTCAAGGCCGACGGCGACACCTACCTGCCCACCGAGGCCGGGGCGGAGATCGCCGCCGCGCGCGGCTACTTCACCTGGGCCGTCGGCGGCTACCACGACGTGTTCGGCCGGGCCGGCCACCTGAGCACCGGCACCCACCGCTACGGCGAGGACGTCCTCCGCGACGAGGCGATGGTCGCCCTCGGCTCGGCCCAGTGCGACCAGTCGATGTTCGCCGCGCAGCTGACCGACGTGCTGAGCGGCATCGACTTCCGCACCATCGCCGACCTGGGCTCCGGCACCTCCGCCCGGGTGCGCCGGGTGGTCTCGCAGCGCCCGGGCACCCGGGGCCTGGGCATCGACATCAGCCGCCCGGCCACCGACATCGCCCGCCGCGACATCGCCGAGGCCGGGATGCTGGACCGGGTCACCGCCGTCCGCGCGGACGTGCTGGGCCTGCTCGGCACCCAGATCGACAACGACGCCGAGGCCGCCGAGGTGGCCGAGGTCGACACCGTGATGAGCTTCTTCCTGCTGCACGACCTGCTGGCCGACCCGGCCACCCGCTCCTCGATCTTCACCCGGATGCGGGAGGCGTTCCCGAAGGCCCGCACCTTCGTCCTCGGCGACACCATGCTGCGCGACCCGGGCACCTCCGAGGGCGCCCAGCCGGTCTTCTCGGTCGGCTTCGAACTGGCGCACGCGATGATGGGCGTCCCGCTGCACACCAAGGACACCTACGAGACGCTGTTCACCGACGCCGGTCTGCGGATCGAGCGCGTCGAGGCGCTGGCCACCCCGTCCTCCTGGCTCTACGTCCTCCAGGCCGACTGATGGCCGCCGCCTCCGCCGCCAGACACCTGCTGGCGCAGAACGAGCACCCGTACCCGCCGCCGCCCTCGGTGCCGGCCGCCCTCGCCGAGGCCGCCGCCGACCTGCACCGCTACCCGGACTTCCGCCCGGAGCGGATCGCCGGGATCGTCGCCGACTGGCAGGGCGTCCCGGCCGGGCAGGTCGTGGTCGGCCACGGCTCCGCGGGCGTGGCGCTGGACCTCTTCCACACCGTGGTCGAGCCCGGCGACAACGTGGTGCACTCGGCGCCCTGCTTCGACGCGTACCCGCTGTTCTGCGGGATCGCCAGGGCCGAGGCCCGGCCGGTCCCGCTCGGCCCCGACGCCAGGCACGACCTGGCGGCGATGGCCGGGCGGACGGACGGGCGCACCCGGATCGTCGTGCTGTGCAACCCGCACAACCCGACCGGCACGGTCTACTCCTGGGCCGAGCTGACGGACTTCTTCCGCCGGGTGCCGGCCACCGCGCTGATCCTGCTGGACGAGGCGTACGTCGACTTCGCCCTGGACTGGGAGGCCCCGGACGTGCCGGCCAGGATCGCCGAGTGGCCGAACCTGGTGGTGCTGCGCACCCTGTCCAAGTCGCACGGCATCGCCGCGCTGCGGATCGGCTACGCGATGGCGGCGGAGTCCGTGGCCCGGCGGGTGCGGGAGCACCAGGTGCCGTACGCGGTGAACCGGCTCCAGGAGGCGGGCCTGCTCGCCGCCGTCGCCGCCCGGGACGAGGTGGAGCGGCGGATCGCCGCCATCGCCGCGGAGCGGGAGCGCACCGGGGCCGAACTGCTGCGGCTCGGCTGGGCGGTGGCGCCCAGCGTCACCAACTTCCTGTGGGTGGACGCCCCCGGCGACCACGCCCCGCTGCGCGCCGAACTGGAGCGCCTGGGCGTGGCCGTCCGCTACTACCCCGGCCAGGGCGTCCGGATCGCCGTCGGCGAGAAGGACGCCAACGACGCGGTGATCGAGGGCTTCGCGGCCGTCGCGCCGCTCGCCCCGGCCCACCCCGCCGCACCCTGACCGTCCGGCGCCCCGAGCACCCTGAGCACCCCCGCACACCCCGAAGCGCCGTCGGCGCAGCGAAGGAACCGCCATGCACCCGCTGTTGGCCCGCCCGGAGTTCCGGCGCTACCTCGTCGGGCAGACCCTGTCCGTCCTCGGCGACAGCGCCCTCTCCATCGCCCTCGGCATCTGGGCCAAGGTGCTGACCGGCAGCAACTCCGCCGCCGGCCTGGTGCTGTTCTGCTTCTCCGCACCCCTGCTGCTGCTGCCGCTGGGCGGTCTGCTCGCCGACCGGGTCCGCCGCAAGCCGCTGCTGGTCGGGGTGAACCTGGCGGTGGCGGTGTCGCTGCTGCCGCTGCTGCTGGTCGACGGCCCTGGCACGGTCTGGATCATCTACGGCACCGCCACGGTCTGCGGTCTGGCCGGGGCCGTCCTGGCCCCGGCGCAGAGTGCGCTGCTGCGCAGCATTCTGACGGAACGTCAGGATTTCGGGGCGGCCGCCGGGCTGACCCAGAGCGCCCGGGCCGGCACCACCCTGGTGGCGCCGCTGCTCGGCTCCGGGCTCTACGGCTGGTTCGGCGGGCACGTGGTCGCGGTGGCCGACCTCGGCGTGCTGCTGCTGGCGGCCCTGAGCTTCCTCACCCTGCGGGTGGACGAGGCCGCACCGGAGCCCTCGGGCCTGCGGTGGCGCACCGAGGTGCTGGCGGGCTTCGTCCACCTGCGCGGCTCGGTGGGCCTGCGCCCGCTGGTGGTGGCCACCGCCGCCGCCGGTTTCGTGCTGAGCCTGCTCCAGCCGGTGCTGTTCGCGCTGACCCAGCACGGACTGCACCGCTCGCCGCAGTTCCTCGGCGTGCTGGAGACCACCGAGGCCGTCGGCGCGCTGGGCGGCTCGGTGGCCGGCGGACTGCTGATCGGCCGGCTCGGGCCGCGCCGGACGGTCATGGCGGGGTCGGTGGTGTTCGGCCTCGGGACCGTCCTGCTGCTCGCCCCGTCGCTGTACGCGGTGTCGGCCGGCCTGGTGATCGCGGGCGCGGGCATCCCGGCCGCCCTGGTCGGGCTCGCCACCGCCGCCCAGGCGTCCACCCCGCCGCGGTTGATGGGGCGCGCCCAGGCGGCCGTCAACCTCTCGCTCACCGCGCCGCAGGCGCTGGCCGTCGGCGTCGGCTCCGCCCTGGTGGCCGCCCTGGACTTCCGGGTGGTGCTGGGCGTGATGGTGGCCGGCGCGCTGCTGGCCGCCGTCCACCTGATCGGCAAGCCGGAGGCCCCGACGGAGCCCCCGAAGGCCGCGGCCGGCGCCGAGCCCGGGGACCAGGCCGAGCCGAAGGACGCCAGGGACCTCCAGCCCAGCTGAACCGGCACCGGCCCGCCCGGCCCGCCCTCACGTCCCCGTCCCGCCCGCACACCCGCCCGTTCACCTGAACACCCTCAGCCCCTCCCGTCTCCTCACGAGAGAGCTCCTCAGATGACCGACCGTTCCTCTCCCCCCGCCGCCCCGATCCCCGCCACCCCGATCCCCGTCGAGCTGGACCACGTCGAGTTCCACGTCGCCGACGTCACCGCCGAGACCACCCGGCTGACCGCGGAGTACGGCTTCGAGCTGCTCGTCCCGCCCACCGAGCGCGGCGGGCCCGCCGAGCGCTGCCTCTCCGCGCTGGTCGGCCAGGCCGGCATCCGGCTGCTGGTCACCCAGCCGCTGGCGGCCGGCCACCCGGCCACCGACTACCTGGAGCGGCACGGCGACGGCGTGGCCGCCCTCGGCCTGCGGGTGCCGGACGCCGCCGGGGCGTTCCGGACCCTGACCGACCGCGGCGCCGCCGCGCTGCGCCCGCCGCAGGCCGAGGACGGCTGCGTCACCGCCGTGGTCGACGCGTTCGGCGACGTCGTGCACACCCTGATCGAGCGCGGCCCCGGGGTCTGCGCCGGCCGCATCCCCGGCCTGCCGGACCCGGCCCCGCTGACCGGCGCCGGCGAGGTCGGCCTGCGCTCCGTCGACCACTTCGCGGTCCTGGTCCCGTTCGGCGAGCTGCGCTCCACCGAACGCCGCTACCGCGAGGTCTTCGGCTTCCGGACGATCTTCGAGGAGCGGGTCGAGGTCGGCGCGCTCGGCATGGACTCGGCGGTCGTGCAGAGCGCCGACCACAGCGTCACGCTCACCCTGATCGAGCCGCTCGGCGCGGACGCGGGCGGTCAGATCGCCTCCTTCCTGGCCGGCCACGGCGGCGCCGGGGTGCAGCACGTCGCCTTCGCCGCCGGGGACGCGGTGCACTCGGTCTCCACCATGGCCGAGCGCGGCGTACCGTTCCTGCACACCCCGCAGACCTACTACGACGCGCTGCCCGGCCGGCTGACCCCGCTGCGGCACTCCACCGACCGGCTGCGCGAGCTGAGCCTGCTGGTCGACCAGGACCACGACGGCCAGCTGTTCCAGATCTTCACCCGCTCCCGGCACCCTCGGAACACCTTCTTCTTCGAGGTGATCGAGCGCATCCGGGCCCGCAACTTCGGCAGCAACAACATCCGCGCCCTCTACGAGGCCGTGGAACTCCAGCGCAACGCCAGCGAAGTGGCCGGATGAGCGCGTCCGTCCGCAGCGTTCCACCGGCCGCCCCGGCAGGCCCGGCCACTCCGACCGGCCCGTCCGACGGACACCCGGCGCTGTGCGTCGCGGAGTACGCCGAGCGCGCCAGGGCCGTCCTCGCACCCGAGGTCTGGGAGTGGCTGGAGGGCGGCGCCGAGCGCGAACTGACCCTCGCCGCCAACCGGACCGCCTTCGACCGGGTGGCCCTGGTGCCCCGGGTGCTGGCCGACGTCACCACCAGGGACACCGCCGCCACCCTGGTGCGCAGCCGGGCCGCCCTGCCGGTGGCGGTGGCGCCCGTCGCCTACCACCGGCTGTTCCACCCCGAGGGCGAGCTGGCCTCGGCCCGCGCCGCGGCCGCCGCGGGCGTGCCGTTCACCGTCGGCACGCTCAGCAGCGTCGGCTTCGGGGAACTGGCGAAGACCGGGGCCACGCTCTGGTTCCAGCTGTACTGGCTGCGCGACCGCGGCCGGCTGCTCGACCTGGTCGGGGCCGCCGAGGAGGCCGGCAGCGAGGCCCTGGTGGTCACCGCCGACGTGCCGTACATGGGCCGCCGGCTGCGCGACGCCAGGAACGCCTTCGCGCTGCCCGCGGACGTCCGCGCCGTGCTGCTGGAGGGCGGCGCCGCCGGGCGGGCGCACCGGTCCACCGCCGCCGTCTCGGCGGTGGCCGCCCACACCGCCGAGCTGCTCTCCCCCGGCGTCACCTGGGCCGACCTGGAGTGGCTGCGCGACCGGACCGACCTGCCGCTGGTGGTCAAGGGCGTGCTCGACCCGGCGGACGCCGTACGGGCCGCCGGGCTCGGCGCCGCGGCCGTGGTGGTCTCCAACCACGGCGGCCGCCAGCTCGACCGGGCGGTGCCCGCGCTGACGGTCCTGCCCGCCGTCGCCGAGGCACTGGCCGGCCGGGACTGCCAGGTGCTGATGGACAGCGGGATCCGCGGCGGCTCGGACGTGCTCACCGCGCTGGCCCTCGGCGCGTCCGGGGTGCTGCTCGGCCGCCCGCTGATCTGGGGCCTGGCGGCCGGCGGCGAGGCGGGCTGCACCGAGGTCCTCGACCTGCTCGCCGCCGAACTGCGGCACGCGCTCGGCCTCGCCGGCTGCGCCGGTCTGCGGGTCGCCGCCGACCTGCGCACCACCACCCTGTCCTGCCCCACCTGGAGCACCCCGTGACCACCACCGCCGCACCGCACGACCTGCTGCTGACCGGCCTGCACCCGTCCCTCGCCGATCCGGCGATGACCTCGATGAACCTGCTCAACGAGATCTCCATCCGCTACCCGGAGGCGGTCTCCTTCGCGGCCGGCCGCCCGGCCGAGCAGTACTTCGAGCTGGCCGCCGTCCACCGCCACCTGGACCGCTACGTCGAGCACCTGCGCACCGAGCGCGGGCTCACCGAGGAGGCGGCCCGGCGCCTGGTGCTCCAGTACGGGCGGACCAAGGGGATCATCCACGACCTGGTCGCCGCCCACCTCGCGGTGGACGAGGGCATCACGGTGCCCGCCGAGTCGATCGTGGTGACGGTGGGCTGCCAGGAGGCGATGTTCCTGGTGCTGCGGGCGCTGCGCCGCGGCCCCGAGGACGTGGTGCTGGCCGTCTCCCCCACCTACGTCGGGCTGACCGGCGCGGCACTGCTGGCCGACCTCCCGGTCCTGGCGGTGGCCGACGGCCCGGACGGCGTCGATCTCGCCGACCTGCGCCGCCGGCTGGCCGCCGCCAGGGCCGAGGGGCTGCGCCCGCGGGCGCTCTACCTGGTGCCGGACGTGGCCAACCCGAGCGGGGCCAGCCTGCCGCTGGAACTGCGCAGGGAACTGCTGGAGTCGGCCGCCGAGGAGGACTTCCTGCTGCTGGAGGACAACCCTTACGGCGTCTTCGCGGGCGACGAGCGGCTGCCCTCGCTCAAGGCGCTGGACACCGGACGGCGGGTGGTGCACCTCGGCTCCTTCTCCAAGACCGCCCTGCCGGGCGCCCGGGTCGGGTACGTGGTGGCGGACCAGCTGGTGGCGGACGGCCGGGGCGGCACCGCGCTGTTCGCGGACCTGCTCGGCATGGTCAAGAGCATGACCACGGTGAACACCTCGCCGATCGCCCAGGCCGTGATCGGCGGCGCGCTGCTGGAGCACGGCCACAGCCTGCGGGCCGCCAACACCGGGGTGGCCGCGCTCTACCGGCGCAACCTCGCGCTGGTGCTGGAGGGCCTGGCCCGGCGCTTCCCGCCCGGCGGCGGGGTGACCTGGAACGAGCCGCGCGGCGGGTTCTTCCTGGTGCTCACGGTGCCGTGCGTGGTGGACGACGCGCTGCTGGAGCGCTCGGCCTCGGAGTACGGGGTGATCTGGACCCCGATGTCGCACTTCTATCCGGGCGCGGGCGGGGAGCACCAACTCCGGCTCTCCGTCAGCCAGGTCGACCCGGCCACCCTCGACCGGGGCCTGGACGGGCTGGCCGCCCTGCTCGCCGCGCAGGCCTGACCCGACGCGGGGGCGTCCCGCCGCCGGGGCGCCCCTCGCCCGTCCGCCCGCCCTCCCGCCCGCCCTCCCCGCGCGATCCCGGTGACGGTGCGCTTCGGCCCGGTGACTCCGGGGCAGCATCCCGGCGCGAGCACCGCAGCCCACCGAGGAGGACGCATGCAGCAGGACCGGGACGAGACCACCATCGACGCGCCGGCCGCCCCGCCCACGGAGGAGGGCCTGCGCGGCTCCGCCGCGTTCCTGATCGACGAGGCCCTCGGCTTCGTCTTCCCCGCGGCCCTGCGCGCCGCCGCCGACACCGGAGTGGCCGACGCGCTGGCGAACGGCCCCGCCACCGCTGACGAACTCGCCGCCGCCACCGGCACGGACGAGCGGAACCTCTACCGGATGCTGCGCCTGCTCGCGACCCGCGGCGTGGTGGCCGAGGGCGCGCAGGGCCGCTTCACGCTGACCGAGGCCGGGCAGGCGCTGCGCAGCGACGTCCCGCACTCCGCGCGCAGTGCCGTCCGGATGCTCACCGACCACACCTTCTGGCTGCCGGCGGGCCGGATGACGCACTGTCTCACCGAGGGCACCACGGCCTTCGACACCACCTTCGGCCTGCCGTTCTTCGACCACTTCGCCCAGGACGAGCGGACCGCCGCCGTCTTCCACGTGGGCATGGCGGCGATGTCCGATCCGGAGAACGCGCTCATCGCGGCCGCCTGTGACTTCCCCGCGACCGGCACGGTGGTGGACATCGGCGGCGGCCACGGCGGCCTGCTGCTGGAGGTGCTGCGCCGCAACCCCGGCCTGGAGGGCGTGCTCCACGACCGCGCCCACGTGCTGGCCGGGCATCGGCTGGACGGGGACAAGGAGGTGGCCGGCCGCTGGACGACGCACGAGGGCGACTTCTTCTCCGCGGTGCCCACCGGTGACGTCCACCTGCTCAAGCGGATCACCCATGACTGGGACGACGAGCAGTGCGTCACGCTGCTGGAGCACTGCCGCCGCGCCCTGCGGCCGGGCGGCCGGATCCTGGTGCTGGACGCCGTGGTGCCCAGGGACAACGCCCCGCACCAGGCCAAGACGCTGGACCTGCTGATGATGGCCTCGCTCACCGGCCGCGAGCGCACCGAGGCGGACTTCGCCGAGTTGCTGGGGCGGGCCGGGCTGCGGCTGTCGCGCGTCCTGCCCACCGGGACGGTGCTGTCCGTGGTCGAGGCCGTCCCGGCTTGACGCACGGTCAGCTCCCGGGGTAGCAAGCACTGCCGGGACCCTCCGGACCGGCGCAGGACTCCCGAGGATGCCCATGGACGAGCGTGTCGCCCTGCTGGACGAGCTGGTCGCGCAGCGGGGCCTGAGCGGCCTGGAACTCGTCGGCAAGGGACTGGAGTTCACCGTCTTCCGGGCCGTGGGGCCGGACGGCGGACCGGTCGCCGTCCGACTCGCGCACCGCCGGTTCGACACGAACGCCAACGACCCGCACGTGGACACCCGGGCCCTGCTCGTCCAGGAGTACGCCGTCCTGCGGCACCTGGCCGAGCACGGCCTGCCGGTCGCCCGGGCCCGGGAGCTGGTCCTCGCCGACGACCCCCGCGTCCCGGACATGCTGCTCAGCGACTTCGTCCCGGACGACGGCTCCCCGCTCGACCCGCACGACCTGGGGCGGCTGCTCGCCCGGCTGCACCGGGTGCCGCCGCCACGGCTGCGGCCGGTCGCCGCGGAGGGCGGCGGCACGACCGGGGTGATCGCCGCCCGGATGGCCCGCCGCTGGGCCGGGATCGCCCGCCGCGTGGAGGACTGGCCCGAGCCCCCGGACGCCGCGCTGTTCGCCCGGCACCTGGCCGGCCTCACCGAGGACAGCCTGCTCCACCTCGACGTCCGCGACGCCAACATCCGCCGCGACCGCGGGCAGACGACCGCCCTGCTGGACTGGTCGAACGCCCTGCTCGGCTCCCCGGCCGTGGAGTTCGGCCGGCTCGCCGAGTACGCCCGCCATCCGGAGAACGGGATCGACCTGGCGGCGGTCCGCGCCGGCTACGCGAGCCTCGCCCCCGTCCCGGACGAGGGCGACCCGTGCCTGCTGGTCTGCCGGCTGGACGCCGCGCTGATGCTGGCGCTGGTGTTCCTCTCCGAGGCCGCCGATCCGGCCCGCGGACCGGCCGCCGCCGACCACGCCCGCGCGCTGGCCCGCCGACTCAGCGCCGAGCTGTCGTAACGCTCCGCACAGGCCACCGGGCCGGTCGCCGCGCCGCCGAGGCCGGCCCGCCGGCCCGGCCCTGGCCTGCCGCGGACCCCGCCGACCCGCTCCTGTCCTGCACATTCTTGTCGGGTCCGCGGCGGTCAGAGCGGATCCCAGGTGCCGGAATCCACCGCCGGCACCAGAAGGCCACCCGGCGAATTCCGTTACCAAGCGTGACGAAATCACGGTACAGTGCCCAGAGCGCTTTACCCGGAGGACGGTGACCGGCCCGCGATTCCGCCCCCCGGTGACGGAAGTGGTCCCGGCCGGGTGGAATCCCGGCGGGTTCCACGGCCCCCACCCTTCTCCGCAAACCGGTGGCGCGGCTTTCGTGAAGAACGGCAATTCCCGAATGCGGTGATCGTTTCCGGCCAACTTGATGGCCGGGAATTGCGCCCGCGCGGCACTCCCCGCGACGGCGCCCGGCAGGCCCGGCCGCGGAGCCGGGACACCGGACGGTTCCCGGTTCACCGGGAGCGCACCCGCGACAGGGCCGCCACCCCCTCCCGCCGGGCCCCGCGGCACGGCGGCACCGAGGACACCACCCAGCACCGACCGCCGACCCGGGCGCACCACCCGGCGGCCGTCCGGCACACCCCGGGGCCGCCGGACGCGGCGCCC
>NZ_MSJQ01000156.1 GCF_014596515.1 Streptomyces sp. CBMA156 | reverse complement strand
GGGGAGCCCGCCGCCGCTGAACCCGCCCGCGCGCCCGCCCCCGGAGCCGGGCGCACCCCCGAGCAGGCCGCCGCCCACTGGCAGGCGCTGCAACGGGGCACCGACTCCGGCCGGGCCGCCGTGGCCAGGGCCGCCGACAGCGCCGGCACCCCCGGCGACACCACCGCCGGCCGCGACCCCGGTGACCAGAGCACCGGTCCGACCCCAGAAGGAGCCGAGCAGTGAGCAGCACGCCCAGCCCGACCGCCACCGACGAGATCTCGTGGGTGCTGACCCCGCTGCTGGAGCTCCCCGGAGTGCTGCACGCGGTCATCGCCACCGGGGACGGCCTGGTCGAAGGCGCCTCGGACGGCCTGGAGCGAGCCTCGGCCGAGCGGGTCGCCGCGATGACCGCCACCGTGCACGCCGCCGCCCGGGCCTTCACCACCGCGTTCACCGACGCCGAGCGGCCCCGGCTGGCCCAGACCGTGGTGGAGTCCGACCTCGGCTACGCCATCGTGGTGCCCGCGGGGGAGAACACCTCGCTCGCCGTGTTCACCGCGCCGGACGCCCAACTCGGCAACGTGGCCTACCAGATGCAGGTACAGGTCGCCGCCCTGGGCCGGGCACTCGCGAGCCCGGCCCGGCGGCAGGACGACGACGAGCGGTCATGACCGCCGCCCCCCGCAGGCGGATGGTGCCCGCCTACCTGGCCACCGGCGGCCGCAGCCGTCCCGGCACCAAGGGCTTCGAGCGGCTGACCGTGCTGTTCGCCGACCGCGCCGACCCGCCGGACGCGCTCGAACCCGAACACCGCCGGCTCTGGGAACTGCTGCGCCCCGGTGCGCTGACCGTCGTGGAGGCCGCCGCGCACCTGCGACTGCCGGTCAGCGCCACCGTCTTCCTCGCGGCCGACCTGGTCGAGGCGGGCTGCCTGCACGCCCGCGCGCCGGTCCCGCGCGCCCAGCAGACCGACCGCTCCCTCGTCGAGAGGCTCCTCGTTGGACTCCGTGCGCTCCGGTGACCCGGCCGCCCGGCCGGACCCGGAAGACCAGACAAGCCAGACGGATCAGACGGACCGAACAGACCAGTCGGACCGGGCCGGCGAGGCGGACCGGCCGAGCCGGGTGGGCTACCTGCCCGACCAGGACCAGACGCTGATGAAGCTGGTGGTGGCCGGCCCGTTCGGGGTCGGCAAGACCACCCTCATCCGCACCCTCTCGGAGATCGCCACCCTGCACACCGAGGAGGCGATGACCGAGACCGGCCGGCCGGTGGACGACCTGGTGGGCCTGCCCGAGAAGACCACCACCACCGTCGCCGTCGACTTCGGCCGGCTCACCCTGCCCGGCAACGTGGTGCTCTACATGTTCGGCACCCCCGGCCAGCGCCGCTTCTTCCCGCTCTGGCAGGACATCGCCCGCGGCGCCCTGGGCGCCCTGGTGCTCGCCGACACCCGGCGGCTGGCCGACTCCTTCGAGATCATGGACATGGTCGAGGAGCAGGGCCTGCCGTACGCCGTCGCCGTCAACCGCTTCCCGGACGCACCGGACCACCCGGTCGAGGTGCTGCGCACCCACCTGGACCTGCACGCCACCACCCCGCTGCTGCTCTGCGACGCCCGGCAGCGCGACAGCAGCCTGGACGCGCTGATCGTGCTGGCCGAGCACGTCCTGGACGTCCTGCCCGCAGCCCCCGACACCTCCGCCACCACCGCCATCCCGGAGCAGCCGTGACCGTCGAGTCCCGCCCGACCCCGATCCACGGCCCGGTCTTCGCCGCCGACCCCCAGCTGGTCTACGAGCGGCTGCGGCGGCACGGCCCGGTCGCCCCGGTGGAGATCGCGCCCGGCGTCGAGGCCCTGCTGGTCACCGACTACCAGGCCGCGCTGGACCTGCTGCGCGACACCGACACCTTCTCCAAGGACTCCAGGGCCTGGCAGCGGACCGTCCCGCCGGACTCCCCGCTGCTCCCGGTGCTCGGCTACCGCCCGACCGCGCTGTTCAGCGACGGCGCGACGCACGCGCGCTACCGGGCGGTGATCACCGACGCCCTGGCGCTGCTGGAACCGCACCGGCTCCAGCGCCAGGTCGCCGAGACCGCGCACCGGCTGATCGACGAGTTCGCCGCCGTCGGCCACGCCGACCTGATCGCCGCGTACGCCCGCCGGCTGCCCGCCTTCGTGCTCACCACCTGGTTCGGCGTGCCGCAGGAGCAGCGCGCCGACGTGGTGGCCGCGATCACCGGGCTGATCGAGTCCACCGCGCAGGCGGGCGCCGCGTACGGGAAGCTCCTCGCGGTGGTCACCGCGATGGTCGCCGAGCGCCGCGAGCGCCCCCGGCACGACCTCGCCTCCTGGTACGTCACCCACCCGGTCGGGCTGGACGACGACGAGGTGATCCGGCAGATCACCCTGACCCTGATCGCCGGGCACGAGCCGACCACCAACCTGATCGGCAACGCCCTGCTGCGCCTGCTCACCGACGCCCGCTACGCCGGCTCGCTGTTCGGCGGCGCGATGACCGCCCACCAGGCGATCGACGAGGTGCTCTGGCACGAGCCGCCGATGGCCAACCTCTCCGCCCACTACCCGCGGTACGACATCACCTTCCACGGCCGGGAGATCAAGGCGGGCACGCTGCTGCTGGTCTCGTACGCGGCCGCCAACTCCCAGGCCGCGCCGCCCGCGGAGGACGGCGGGCTGCGCAGCGGGGAGAGCGCCCACCTGGCCTGGGCGGCCGGCCCGCACGCCTGCCCGGCCCGGGACCCGGCCCTGCTGATCGCGATCACCGCCATCGAGCAGCTGGGCAGCCGCCTCAGCGACCTCGAACTGTCCACTCCCGCCGAGGACCTGCTCTGGCGCCCGGGCCCGTTCCACCGCGCCCTGATGCACCTGCCGGTCCGCTTCGAACCGGTCGCGGGATAGCCGGGCCGGTCGCGAGCCGGCCCCGGGGCGGGTCTTCGGCAGCACGGAGGCCCGGACACCGCGCGGTGTCCGGGCCTCCCGCCGTCCGTTCTACTCGGCCGGCTTCAGCGTCAGCGAGACGCTGTTGATGCAGTACCGCTGGTCGGTCGGCGTGCCGTAGCCCTCGCCCTCGAAGACGTGCCCGAGGTGCCCGCCGCAGCGGGCGCAGCGCACCTCGACCCGGCGCATGCCGAGCGAGTCGTCCTCGATGTACTGGACCCGGTCCCCGGCCAGCGGCGCGTAGTAGGACGGCCAGCCGCAGTGGCTGTCGAACTTGGTCTCGGAGCTGAACAGTTCGGCCCCGCAGGCCCGGCAGCCGTACACGCCGACGGTCCTGGTGTCGGTGTACTCACCGGTGAACGGGCGCTCGGTGCCCGCCTCGCGGAGCACGTGGTACTCCTCGGGGCTGAGTTCGGCGCGCCACTCGGCCTCGGTCTTCTCGATCTCGTAGCTCATCTCACGGCTCCCGGTCGTGGCGTACGTCGGACGGACGTGGGTCAGACGTTGGAGGCAACGTTCGCGAGGTGCCTGAGGATTTCCGGCCCGAGGTTGGTGACGTCCCCCGCGCCCATGGTGAGCAGTAGGTCGCCCGGGCGGGTGAGGCCGGCCAGCAGGGCGGGGGCGGCGTCGAAGGAGTGCTCGGCGGTGACCTCGGCGCCGGCTCGGCGGGCGGCGTCGATGATCAGCTCGCTGGTCACGCCGGGGATCGGGTCCTCGCGGGCCGGGTAGATGTCCAGCACCACCGAGGCGTCGGCCAGCGCCAGGGCCAGGCCCATCTCCTCGGAGAGCTGCTGGGTGCGGCTGAACAGGTGCGGCTGGAAGACCACCAGCACCCGGCCCCCGCCGGTCAGGCCCTCGCGGATGGCCTCCAGGTCGGCGGTCATCTCGGTGGGGTGGTGGGCGTAGGAGTCGATCACCTGGACCCCGGCGGCCTCGCCCTTGAGCTGGAGGCGGCGGCGCACCCCGGTGTAGGCGCCGAGCGCCTTGGCCAGGTCGGCGGCCGGGACGCCCAGCGCGACGCCGGCGGCCAGCGCGGACACCGCGTTGTGGGCGTAGTGGCGGCCGGGCACCGAGACGGTGAACGCCAGCTCGGTGCCGTCCAGCAGCACCGTGACCTCGCTGGTCATGCCGTGGGCGACCACCGACAGCACCCGCAGGTCGGCGTCCTCGGCGGCGCCGACCGTCACCACGTTCAGGTCCTCGCGGCCCGCGACCCTGGAGGTGAGCTCGCGGGCGCCGTCGTGGTCGGCCGAGACCACCAGGGTGCCGCCGGGGACGATCCGGCCGACGAAGGTCTCGAAGGACTCGTAGATCTCCTCGATCGAGGCGTAGTTGGCGTGGTGGTCCAGCTCCACGTTGAGCACGATCGCCACCTCGGGCGCGTACTTGTGGAAGCTGCGGTCGCTCTCGTCCGCCTCGGCGACGAAGATCTCACCGGTGCCGTGGTGGGCGTTGGAGCCGGGCGCGTCGAGGTCGCCGCCGATCGCGTAGGACGGGTCCAGGCCCAGCTCGCCGAGGGCGACGGCGAGCATGCTGGTCGTGGTGGTCTTCCCGTGGGTGCCGGCCACCGCCAGCGCCCGGTGGCCGCCCATCAGGGCGGCCAGCGCGTCGGAGCGGTGCACCACGGGGATGCCGCGCTCGTGGGCGGCGACCAGCTCCGGGTTGTCGGCGCGGATGGCGCTGGAGACGACCACGCTGCTGGTGCCGTCCGGCACGTGCTCGGCGGCGTGGCCGACGTGCACGGTGGCGCCGAGGGCGCGCAGCGCGAGGACGGTCTCGGACTCCTTGGAGTCGCTGCCGGAGACGCCGGCACCGCGCACGGCGAGGATCTTCGCCAGGCCGGACATCCCGGCGCCGCCGATGCCGATGAAGTGCGGGGCGTGCAGGTCGTGCGCGGCGTCGTTCAAGGCGGGGCTCCGTACGGGCGGGGGCAGACAGGTCGGGCGGACGGGTCCCGGCGGGCGCCGGCTCGGGAGCCGACGCGGGAATCGTCCTCGCGGGCGGACCGCAAGGACGATTCTGCACCACCGGCGCGCCGGGCTAGGAGTCGCTGGCGAACAGCCTGAGCACCGGGACCCCCACCTTGTGCCGGGCTTGGGAGGCCCAGTCGCGGTGGAAGAACTCCTCCACGAAGTGGGGTGAGGTGAGCACCACGACCTCGTCCGCCCGGTGCTCCTCGACGACCGCGCGCAGCCGCTCCAGCGGCTTCTCCTCCACCAGTTCGCCCACCGCCGCCGCCTTCGCCGAGCGCAGGTGGCGCAGGCTGTGCTCCAGCGACTCGGTGGCCACGGTCGGCCCGCTCTCGGACTCGTCGTGCTCGTGCACCACCTTGTCGAGGTGGCCGAGGGCGACGTCGTCGAGCGCCCGCAGCAGTTCGTCCTGCTTGCCGCGCGGCTGCATCAGGACGACGAAGGACACCTCCTCATCGCCGTGGAGCGTGGTGACGAGCTCCACGTCCGCGTCGGAGAGAGCCTTTTCGATCATCAGTACCGTCTTGAACACGTGAGTCCCTTCCAGTGGCCGGCCCCCGGGCCCCGGCATCGCATAACGGCATCACGATCGGGGGGTCACGGGGTCATCCGAACCCGGGTGACGCAGGTAACGGGTGAAGAGGAATCCTTTCTGCTCGATCAATGAGACCAGTCGCATCCGCTGCACGTCCGGCATTCGCGCATCGTGCAGGATGCGCGGCGCGTCGCCGCCGGTGAGCAGCGGGGCCAGCGACAGGCACAGCTCGTCCAGCAGGCCGGCCCCCGCGAGCTGGCCCAGCAGGCGCGGGCCGCCTTCGGTCAGCAGCCTGGTCCAGCCCCGCTCGGCCAGTGCCGCCACGCCCGCCCGCAGGTCCACCGCGCCGGTGCCGGCGACCACCAGGTCGGCCACCTCCGCGACCGCCCCGCGGCGCTCCGCCGGGGCGTCCTCGGTGGTGATCACCACCGTCCTGACCAGGGGCTCGGTGAACAGCGGCGCGGTCAGGTCCAGCTGGAGGGAGCGGCTCACGACGGCGATCGCCGGGGCCGGTGCCTGCCCCGCGGCCGCCCGGGCCGCCGCGAACTCCCGGCGCGCCCTGGCCGGCCGGTAGCCCTCGGCGCGGACGGTCTCGGCACCCACCAGTACCACGTCGGACAGCGCCCGCAGCACGCCGAAGATCCGCTTGTCCGCGTCGCCGGACAGCCCCTCGGACACCCCGTCCAGCCTGGCCCCGCCGTCCAGGCCGGACACCATGTTGGCGCGCAGCCACGGGCGGCCCTGATTCACCTGTTCGGGGTACGCGTAGACGGCGGCGAGCGATTCCAGTGCGGCCGGATCGTCGAAGCGTTCACCCGGGGGGCTGATCAACTGTTGCATGTTCTCAGTCTTCCACCGGAGACCGAGGGTCGTTCGGACGGCGTACGGAGCAGGCGTACCCTCTACTGATGTGCCCGCAGCCTCCCACTCCGCCACCACGACCGAGCCGATAGCCGCCGCACACGCGTCCGGCTCCCCGATCGCGCTCACCGACCGCCGCCCCGTCGTTCCCGCCGAGCGGCTCGTCGCCGAGATGGTCCCGCCGCCCCGGTTCGCCGAGGTGAGCTTCGGGACGTACATCCCGGACCCGACCCAGCCGAGCCAGTACGAGGCCGTCCAGGTCCTGGAGCAGTTCGCGGCCACCCTCACAGGAGGAAACGGTTCCGCGCCCAAGCGCAGCTGGTTCCGCCGCTCCGCCCCCGCGCCCAGCGGCCCGGCCGGCGTCTACCTCGACGGAGGGTACGGCGTCGGCAAGACCCACCTGCTCGCCTCCCTCTGGCACACCGCCCCCGGCCCCAAGGCCTTCGGCACCTTCGTCGAGCTGACCAACCTGGTCGGCGCGCTCGGCTTCCAGCAGGCCGTGCGGACCCTCTCCGGGCACCGGCTGCTCTGCATCGACGAGTTCGAGCTGGACGACCCGGGCGACACCGTGCTGGTCTCCACCCTGCTCGGCCGGCTGGTCGACAACGGCGTCAAGCTGTGCGCCACCTCGAACACCCTGCCGGAGAAGCTCGGCGAGGGCCGCTTCGCCGCCGCCGACTTCCTGCGCGAGATCCAGGGCTTGTCCGCGCACTTCCGCCCGATGCGGATCGACGGCCAGGACTACCGCCACCGCGGCCTGCCGGACGCCCCGCCGCCGTACACCGACGAGGCCGTCGAGGACGTCGCGGCCCGCACCCCCGGCGCCTCGCTGGACGACTTCGACAGCCTGCTCGCCCACCTCTCCGCCGTCCACCCCAGCCGCTACGGCGCGCTGCTGGACGACGTCACCGCGGTCTGCCTGCGCGGCGTCAAGCAGGTCGACGACCAGTCCACCGCGCTGCGCCTGGTCGTGCTGGCGGACCGGATGTACGACCGCGAGCTGCCGATCACCGCCTCCGGCCTCCCCTTCGACGAGGTGTTCCCGGAGGAGATGCTGCGCGGCGGCTACCGCAAGAAGTACCTGCGCGCCGTCTCCCGCCTGGTCGCCCTGGCCCGCGACAGCGCCAAGTAGCCGGTTTCCGCCGATCGAGCGGCTTGCCGCCGCCTTCGACTCCGCCGTGCGGATCGACCCCGCCCTGAACCCGTCATCCGGTTCGGGGCGCACGCGGCCCGACCGGAGCCGCCCCCGCCTGTCAGTGGTGGGTCGTACCGTGGAGTGGTGCGTCCCATCACGAGTATTGAGCGGTCCGTGGCGCCCTTCGAGGTCGTCAGCCCCTTCCAGCCGAACGGTGACCAGCCGGCGGCGATCGCCGAGCTGGAACGGCGGATCAGGGGAGGGGAGAAGGACGTCGTGCTGCTCGGTGCCACCGGCACCGGCAAGTCGGCGACCACGGCGTGGATGATCGAGAAGCTGCAACGGCCCACCCTGGTCATGGCGCCGAACAAGACGCTGGCCGCGCAGCTGGCGAACGAGTTCCGCGAGCTGCTGCCGAACAACGCGGTCGAGTACTTCGTCTCGTACTACGACTACTACCAGCCGGAGGCGTACGTCCCGCAGACGGACACCTACATCGAGAAGGACTCCTCGATCAACGAGGAGGTCGAGCGGCTGCGCCATTCGGCGACCAACTCGCTGCTCACCCGCAGGGACGTGATCGTGGTCGCCTCCGTCTCCTGCATCTACGGCCTCGGCACCCCGCAGGAGTACGTGGACCGGATGGTGCCGCTCAGGATCGGCCAGGAGGTCGACCGGGACGAGCTGCTGCGCCGCTTCGTGGACATCCAGTACGCCCGCAACGACGTGGCCTTCACCCGCGGCACCTTCCGGGTCCGCGGCGACACCATCGAGATCTTCCCGGTCTACGAGGAGCTCGCCGTCCGGATCGAGATGTTCGGCGACGAGATCGAGGCGCTGTACACGCTGCACCCGCTCACCGGCGAGATCATCAGCCAGGACGAGTCCGTCTACGTCTTCCCCGCCTCGCACTACGTGGCCGGTCCCGAGCGCATGGAGCGCGCGATCACCGGCATCGAGACGGAGCTGGAGCAGACGCTCGCCCGGATGGAGAAGCAGGGCAAGCTGCTGGAGGCCCAGCGGCTGCGGATGCGCACCACCTACGACATCGAGATGCTGCGCCAGATCGGCACCTGCTCGGGCGTCGAGAACTACTCGATGCACTTCGACGGCCGCGAGCCGGGCTCCCCGCCGAACACCCTGCTCGACTACTTCCCGGAGGACTTCCTCCTGGTCATCGACGAGTCGCACGTCACCGTCCCGCAGATCGGCGCGATGTACGAGGGCGACGCCTCGCGCAAGCGCACCCTGGTCGAACACGGCTTCCGGCTGCCGTCCGCGATGGACAACCGCCCGCTGAAGTGGGAGGAGTTCCTGGAGCGGATCGACCAGACGGTCTACCTCTCGGCGACGCCCGGCCCGTACGAGCTGTCGCGCGGCGACGGCCAGGTCGAGCAGATCATCCGCCCGACCGGCCTGATCGACCCCGAGGTGATCGTCAAGCCGACCGAGGGCCAGATCGACGACCTGGTGCACGAGGTCCGCCGGCGGGTCGAGCGGGACGAGCGCGTGCTGGTCACCACGCTGACCAAGAAGATGGCCGAGGACCTCACCGACTACATGCTCGGGCTGGACATCAGGGTCCGGTACCTGCACAGCGACGTGGACACCCTGCGCCGGGTGGAACTGCTGCGCGAGCTGCGGGCGGGCCGGTTCGACGTGCTGGTCGGCATCAACCTGCTGCGCGAGGGCCTCGACCTGCCCGAGGTGTCGCTGGTGGCGATCCTGGACGCGGACAAGGAGGGCTTCCTGCGCTCCGGCACCTCGCTGATCCAGACGATCGGCCGCGCCGCCCGCAACGTCTCCGGCCAGGTCCACATGTACGCGGACAGGATCACCCCCTCGATGGAGAAGGCCATCGACGAGACCAACCGCCGCCGGGTCGTGCAGCAGGCCTACAACAAGAAGCACGGGATCGACCCGCAGCCGCTGCGCAAGAAGATCGGCGACATCCTGGACACCCTCGCCCGCGAGGACGTGGACACCGACGAGCTGCTCTCCACCGGCTACCGGAACCAGGGCAAGGGCAAGGCGCCGGTGCCGTCGCTGGGCGCGGACCGCAAGCCGGCCAAGTCCCTGCCGGCCGCCGAACTGGCGGACCTGATCCAGGAGATGACCGACCGGATGCACACGGCCGCCGCCGACCTCCAGTTCGAGGTCGCGGCCCGGCTGCGCGACGAGGTGAAGGAACTGAAGAGGGAGCTGCGGCAGATGCGCGAGGCCGGGGTGGCGTAGCCGGCCCGCCGGGGCGCACCCGGCGGGCCGGCCGGGCTTGGCCGGAATGACACCGGTCAAGCCCGGAGGTGTCTCAGGCTTGCCACAAACGGGGAGACCCTGGGGAGCCGGGGGCCTCGCAGGCCCTAGGCTGGCCTGCGGCATCGTGCCCTCGGGACGGGGTGGCGGGCCGTACGCAGAGGGGGCCTCAGCCGGGGGACGGCGACGGGGTGTTCCATCGTGGAGCCGCGCGGCGCGACCGTGCGGCCGGCAGAGAGGACAACGTCGTGTCGGTGAACCTTGCCAAGGGGCAGCGGGTCAGCCTCCAGAAGGGGCCGGGCAGCGCCCTGACCGTGGTCCGGATGGGCCTCGGCTGGCAGGCCGCCCCCAAGCGCGGGCTGTTCGGCAGCCGTACCCGGAAGATCGACCTGGACGCCTCGGCGCTGCTGTACGCCGAGAAGACCCCGTCCGACGTGGTGTTCTTCTCGCACCTGGAGAGCAACGACGGTTCCGTCCGGCACACCGGGGACAACCTGGAGGGCGGCTCGGGGGCCGAGGACGACGAGGCGATCCTGGTCGACCTGGTGCACGTGCCCGTGAACATCACCCAGGTGGTGTTCACGGTGAGCTCGTACACCGGGCAGACCTTCGCCGAGGTGGAGCGGGCGCACTGCCGGCTGCTGGACGAGACCACCGGGCTGGAGCTGGCGCGCTACGAGCTGGCGGGCGGCGGGCCGCACACCGGGCAGATCATGGCCAAGGTGGTCAGGGACGGCAACGGCGGCTGGGAGATGCAGGCGATCGGCGCGCCCGCGAAGGGGCGGACCTTCCAGGACCTGCTGCCGGCGATCGAGCCGTACCTCTGACGGTTCTTTACCTTCTTTACCTTTCCTTGCCTTCCCTGTTACTCTCGACGACAGCGGAGGGGAGTATTCCTCGACAGCCGACCCCGTCATCACGGGTGCCCGTCGTGGCACCCCGGGGCGCTGGCCCGATGGGCGGAAGAGACCTCCGGCAGTGACGATGACTGTCTCGCCTACCTGCCGGAGGAGCAGTAGTGGACGTTTCCGTAACCATGTGGGTTTCCACGATCCTGGTGCTGATCGCACTGATCGTGGCGGACTTCTTCATCGGAGGGCGCAAGCCGCACGAGGTCTCGATCAAGGAGGCCGGGATCTGGACGGCCGTCTGGGTCGCCCTGGCGGTGCTCTTCGGCGGCTTCCTCTGGTGGCACTCCGGGGGGAAGCCGGCGGGCGAGTTCTTCGCCGGCTACATCACCGAGAAGTCGCTCAGTGTCGACAACCTCTTCGTGTTCATCCTGATCATGGGCAAGTTCGCGGTGCCCAGGATCTACCAGCAGCGCGTGCTGATGTTCGGTGTGATCATCGCGCTGGTGCTCCGGGCGGTGTTCATCGCCGGAGGTGCCGCGCTGGTCTCCGAGTTCTCCTGGGTGTTCTTCATCTTCGGCGGCTTCCTGATCTGGACGGCCTGGAAGCTGGTCAAGGAGGCCCGCGCCGAGGAGGAGGACGAGGAGTTCGAGGAGAACCGCGTACTCAAGTCGATCACGCGGCGCTTCCCGGCCACCGAGGACTACCGCGGCACCAGGCTGTTCGTCCGGGAGAACGGCCGCCGGCTGATCACCCCGATGCTGATCGTGATGCTGGCGATCGGCACCACCGACGTGCTGTTCGCGCTGGACTCGATCCCGGCCATCTTCGGCCTGACCCAGGACCCGTTCATCGTCTTCACCGCCAACGCCTTCGCCCTGATGGGCCTGCGCCAGCTGTACTTCCTGATCGGCGGCCTGCTGAAGAAGCTGGTCCACCTGTCGTACGGCCTGTCGGTGATCCTCGGCTTCATCGGCGTGAAGCTGGTGCTGCACGCGGCGCACGAGGCGGGCGCGACGTGGGCCCCGGAGATCGGCATCCCGTTCTCGCTGGGCTTCATCGTGGTCGTGCTGGCGATCACCACCTTCACCAGCCTGCGGGCCTCGAAGAAGGCCGAGCAGGCCGAGCGCGAGAAGCTCGACGCCTGACCCGCCGCGCACGCGCCGAGGCCCCCGCCCCGCCGCTGCTCCCCTTGGGTTCCAGTGGTCGTTGCAACACCGTCTGGTTCTCAGGTGGTGAGTAGATCACGTAGACGCTCGGCTGGAGTGTTCCAGCCGAGCGTCTTGCGTGGACGGCCGTTGAGTTCCTGGGCGACGTGTTCGAGGTCTTCGGGGCTGTGGACGCTGAGG
>NZ_MSJQ01000155.1 GCF_014596515.1 Streptomyces sp. CBMA156 | reverse complement strand
AGATTGCCCACGTGTTACTCACCCGTTCGCCACTGATCCACCCCGAAGGGCTTCACCGTTCGACTTGCATGTGTTAAGCACGCCGCCAGCGTTCGTCCTGAGCCAGGATCAAACTCTCCGTGAATGTCTACTCAGCCCCACAATCAAGCAGAGCCGGTGAACACCCGCGTTGAGCGGCACGGCAACCACCGGAATAGGGTGATCCCGCGCACTGCGTCCTCGCTAGTGTTTGTTTCAAAAGGAATCTCCAACCCCAGGAAACCTGAGGCCGGGGATGTCAACATATCTGGCGTTGACTTTTGGCACGCTGTTGAGTTCTCAAGGAACGGACGCTTCCTTCGGACTGCCTTCCAGCAGACCCTCCGGGCTTCGTTCTTTCGTGTTCCCAGCCTATCAGACGCTTTCCGCTCCGTTTACCGGGGCTTTTCGCATCCGAAATCTGGTGTTAACCGCCAAGTTGCGGCGACTCGACCAACCATAGCGGGTCGCCTGCCGCAGCGCGAATCGGGCGCACCCGGAGTCCTCCGGACGGCGGCATGATTTGTTGCTCTCGCGAGCATATACAGCAATGGCCTCGATTCGCCAAGATGCCTGTAGAGTGCGGCGCACCGGCCGAGAGGACTAGACCACTCGCGGGCTGGTGGGCCGCCGGCCGATAGGTAGGCGAGGGCGGGTCTTCGCCCGGGAATGTCAACGGATGTCCGTAGTTGACATGATTTAGGCTTCAGTTGATCGTCGTGCCGCTCCTCGCGGCCGCTAGCTGTACTGCGCACTTGGGAGGCACAACCATGACCACTGTGACGTCGCCGCTGACCGGCAAGATCGTGGGGCTCGCGGGCGTGCCCGACCCGGTGTTCTCCGGTGCGATGGTCGGCCCGGGCACCGCGATCGACCCGGTCCGCGAGCAGACCACGGCGGTCGCCCCGGTGGACGGCGTGGTCGTCTCCATGCACCCGCACGCGTTCGTCGTCGTGGACGCCGAGGGCCACGGTGTGCTGACCCACCTCGGGATCGACACCGTTCAGCTCAACGGCGAGGGCTTCGAGCTGCTCGTCAACAAGGGCGACACGGTGACCCGCGGTCAGGCCGTCATCAAGTGGGACCCGGCCGCCGTCGAGGCCGCGGGCAAGTCGCCGATCTCGCCGATCGTGGCGCTGGAGGCGGCCGCCGGCTCGCTCGTCGACCTGCGGGAGAACGGCGAGGCCAAGGCCGGCGAGCAGCTGTTCAGCTGGAGCTGACCCTCCCGACCACCGACACACACCCGCCCCGCAGGAAGTGACGGGGCGGCCCGGCACTCAGCGGTTCCCGGCGGGGCCGCTCCTCTCAGCGGAGACAGGTACATGGAGAAGACACTGCGCGGCGTGGGTGTCAGCCACGGGGTCGCGATCGGCCAGGTGCGGCACATGGGGACGGCGGTGCTGGAGCCCCCGGCCACCCAGATCCCGACCGAGGACGCCCCCCGCGAGCAGGCCCGCGCCCAGGCCGCCGTCGAGGCGGTCGCCGCCGACCTCATCGCGCGCGGCAACCTGGCCGGCGGCGAGGCACAGGCCGTGCTGGAGGCCCAGGCGCTGATGGCGCAGGACCCGGAGCTGATGGCCGACGTCTCCCGCCGGATCGCCGTCGGCAGCAGTGCCGAGCGCGGCGTCTACGACGCGTTCGCGGCCTACCGGGCGCTGCTCGCCTCCGCCGGGGAGTACCTGGCCGGCCGGGTCGCCGACCTGGACGACGTGCGCAACCGGATCGTGGCCCGGCTGCTCGGCGTGCCGATGCCGGGTGTGCCGGACAGCGACGAGCCGTACGTGCTGTTCGCGCGGGACCTGGCGCCGGCCGACACCGCGCTGCTGGACCCGACGCTGGTGCTCGGCTTCGTGACCGAGGAGGGCGGGCCGACCAGCCACAGCGCCATCCTGGCGCGGGCGCTGGGCGTGCCGGCCGTCGTCGCGCTGCCCGGTGCGATCGAGGTCGCCGAGGGCACCGTCGTCGCGGTGGACGGCAGCTCGGGCGACGTGCTGCTGGAGCCGTCCCAGGAGAAGCAGGACGAGCTGCGGGCGGCCGCCGCCGCGCGCAAGGCCGCGCTGGCCGCCTCCTCCGGCCCGGGGCAGACCTCGGACGGGCACCGGGTGCCGCTGCTGGCCAACGTGGGCGGCCCGGCCGACGTGCCGGCCGCGCTGGAGAACGGCGCCGAGGGCGTCGGCCTGTTCCGCACCGAGTTCCTGTTCCTGGACGACTCGGCGAAGGCTCCCGGCGTGGAGAAGCAGGTCGAGGCGTACCGCAAGGTGCTGGAGGCCTTCCCGGAGGGCCGGGTCGTGGTCCGGGTGCTGGACGCGGGCGCGGACAAGCCGCTGGACTTCCTGACCCCGGCCGACGAGCCGAACCCGGCGCTGGGCGTGCGCGGTCTGCGCACCCTCCTTGAGCACCCCGAGGTGCTGCGGACCCAGCTCCAGGCGCTGGCCACGGCGGCCGAGGGCCTGCCGGTGCACCTTGAGGTGATGGCCCCGATGGTGGCCGACCGCAAGGACGCCAGGGACTTCGCGGCCGCGTGCCGGGAGGCCGGGCTGGACGCCAAGTTCGGCGCGATGGTGGAGATCCCCTCGGCCGCGCTGCGTGCCAGGTCGATCCTCCAGGAGGTCGAGTTCCTGTCCCTGGGGACCAACGACCTCGCGCAGTACGCCTTCGCGGCCGACCGTCAGGTCGGTGCGCTGGCCCGCCTCCAGGACCCGTGGCAGCCGGCCCTGCTGGACCTGATCGCCGCTTCGGCCGACGCCGCGCGGGCGACCGGCAAGAGCTGCGGCGTCTGCGGCGAGGCGGCCTCCGACCCGCTGCTGGCCGTGGTGCTGACCGGTCTGGGCGTCACCAGCCTGTCGATGGGTTCCGCCTCGATCCCCTACGTGCGGACCGCGCTCGCCAAGTACACGCTGGCGCAGTGCCGCCGGGCGGCCGAGGCGGCCCGGGCCGCGGACAGCGCCGAGGAGGCGCGCGCCGCGGCGCAGCAGGTGCTCTCCGGCGAGTAGGACCTCCGCGCAGGTGAAAGGGGCGTCCCCACCGTGATGGTGGGAGCGCCCCTTTCGCATGCGCCGGGACCGGTCAGGCCTGGCGGTCGAGGCGGAGCTGCTCGAAGAAGCGCAGGTGCTCGATGCGGTCGACGGAGCCGGGGTTGACGGCCTGCTCCAGCGGGGTGCCGGAGAGGATGCGCTTGACCGGGACCTCGATCCGCTTGCCGGTGAGGGTGTGCGGGAGGCCGCGGACGGCGATGACCTCGTCGGGGACGTGGCGCGGGGAGAGTTCGGTGCGCAGCGAGGTGCGGATGCGGCCGATCACGTCCTCGTCGAGTTCCGCGCCGGGGGCGAGGACCACGAACAGCGGCATCCAGTAACCGCCGTCGGGCTCCTCCAGGCCGATGACCAGGGACTCGGCGATCTCGGGGAGGCGCTCGACCACCTCGTAGATGTCCGAGGAGCCCATCCGGACGCCCTGGCGGTTGAGCGTGGAGTCGGAGCGGCCGTGGATGACGACGGTGCCCCGGGAGGTCACGGTGATCCAGTCGCCGTGGCGCCAGATGCCGGGGTACACGTCGAAGTAGCTGTCGTGGTACCGGGTGCCCTCGGGGTCGTTCCAGAAGCCGGTGGGCATGGAGGGGATGGGCTTGGTGACGACGAGTTCGCCGACGGTGTCGGTGTGCGGGTGGCCCTGGACGTCCCACGACTCGACGGCGGCGCCGAGGCAGGGGGCCTGGATCTCGCCGACGTACACGGGCAGGGTGGGGACGCCGCCGACGAAGCAGGAGCAGACGTCGGTCCCGCCGCTGACGGAGGCGAGCCAGACGTCCTGCTTGACCTCGTCGTAGATCCAGCGGAAGCCGTCGGGCGGGAGCGGGGAGCCGGTGGTGCCGATGCAGCGGACGGCGGAGAGGTCAAGGTCGCGGCCGGGGTGGAGCTCGGCCTTGCGCCCGGCGATCACGTAAGCGGCGGAGGTGCCGAGGACGGTGGCGCCGGTGCGGGCGGCGACCGACCAGAGGGCGCCGGTGTCGGGGTGTCCTGGGCTGCCGTCGTAGGTGACGATCGTGGACCCGACGAGGAGGCCGGCCAGCAGGAAGTTCCACATCATCCAGCCGGTGGAGGTGTACCAGAGGAACCGGTCCCGGGGGCCGAGGTCAAGGTGGAGGCCGGCCTGCTTGAGGTGTTCGAGCAGGATGCCGCCCTGGCTCTGGACGATGGCCTTGGGCAGGCCGGTGGTGCCGGAGGAGTAGAGGACCCAGAGCGGGTGGTCGAAGGGCACGGGCTCGAAGACCGGTTCCTCGTCGCCGGCGACGAGGTCGTCCCAGCTGAGGGCACCCTCGGGGGCGGGGGCGCCGAGCAGCGGGACGTGGACGACGGTGTGCAGGCCGGGCAGCTCGCGGCGGAGCTCGGCGACGACGTCGGTGCGGTCGTGGTCCTTGCCGCCGTAGTGGTAGCCGTCGATGGCGAAGAGGACGGCGGGCTCCAGCTGCTGGAGGCGGTCGAGGACGCTGCGGGCGCCGAAGTCGGGGGCGCAGCTGGTCCAGATCGCGCCGACGGCGGCGGTGGCGAGCAGGGCCACGGCGGCCTGCGGGATGTTGGGCAGGTAGGCGCTGACCCGGTCGCCTGGGCCGACGCCGCGGGCGCGCAGGGCGGCGGCCAGCGAGCCGACCTGGCGGCGGAGTTCGGCCCAGGTGAGGACGACCGGCTGCTCGGTGGTCTCGTCGAGGTGGAGGATCGCGGGACGGTCCGCGTTGGCCCGGTCGTCGGCGGCGCGCAGGGCGTGCTCGGCGTAGTTGAGGCGGGCGCCGGGGAACCAGCGGGCGCCCGGCATGGCCCGGTCCGCGAGGACGGCTTCGGGGGCCCGGGTGAAGCGGACGTCGAACCACTCGGTGATCGCGGTCCAGAACCGGTCGAGGTCCTCGGTGGACCAGGCGTGCAGGTCCGCGTAGCGCTGGGCGGCCTGCTGGTCGTCGTCGGCCGGGGCGAGCGGGGCGGCCGGGGCGCCGTGGTGTTCGGCGGCCCAGGCCTGGAAGGCCACCAGGGTGGTGGCGGCGGCGCGAGCGGGGTTCGGGCGCCAGAGCGGCTGGTCCTGCGGTGGGGTGCTCACTGTGGTGGTCTCCCGGCCGGTGGTGAGGACGGGAGGCTCGTGGCAGACCCGTCCGGTTGGGCTGTCGGTGCAGACCATGCCATGTGATCGCGCGCCGCGCCAGGGTCGGCCGGTGGACGGACGGGAGGTCGGCGGGGGGCCGGCGGGGGGTCAGCGGGAGGTGAAGTCGCCGCCGAACCAGCGGCTCAGGACGCTGCGGTGGAAGTCCCAGACGAGCGGGGTGTCGGCGGTGGCGAGCAGCCAGCCGTCGGTCTCGTCGGTGGGGCGCGAGGGCGGCAGCTCGGCGAGCGGGCGAGCCGGGAGCATTCCGCAGAGCATGACGAAGCGGCCGCCGGGGTCGGAGGCGGTGTGGATCAGGGTGATCTCGGCCGGGTCGGCGATGATGCCGGTCTCCTCGTGCAGTTCCCGTACGCAGGCCTGCTGCCAGCTCTCGCCGTAGTCCATGTAGCCGCCTGGGAAGGCGAGTTCGCCGTAGCCGGGCTCGATGGTGCGGCGGATGACGACCAGGGCGGGGTCGGCGTCGGGGCGGGTGACGGGCAGGACGGTGACCGCGACGGGCAGCGGGTTGCGGTAGCTGATCTCGGTGCAGCCGGGGCAGGTGCGGGGCCAGGCGCGCGTGCCGGGCGGGTAGGGCGTACCGCAGAAGTGGCAGTGGGAGAACGGCCGGTGGGCGATCCGGCTCGCTTCGTCGACGGTCGTGGCGTCGCCGGTGGTCGTCGCTTCGTCTGTGGTCATGGCCGGATGGTAGCCCGGCGGGTCGGCGGCCCTGGTGCGGGCCGCGGAGGGTCAGGGGGCTCCGGCGTCGTCGGCCGTGCCGTCCCTGGTGGGGCGCAGCAGCGCGGGGTGCAGCTGACAGGCGGCGCCGGCGCGGTAGGTGCGGGCGCGGGGGCCGCCGCGGGCGCCGCCGCGTTCGGTGGTGGTGCCGGTGCTCTCGACGAAGCCGGGCACGGACAGCACCTTGCGGTGGAAGTTGCCGGGGTGGAGCTTCTCGTCCCAGACCGCCTCGTAGACGGCGCGGAGGTCGGGGATGGTGAAGTCGCCCGGCAGGAAGGCGGTGGCCAGCGGGCTGTACTCGAGTTTGGCGCGCACCCGGTCGAGGCCGTCGGCGAGGATGCGGGCGTGGTCGAAGGCCAGCCTGAGCGGACCGGGGCCGGTGCGCCCGTCGACACCACCCCCGTGGGTGTCGGCGGGCGCACCGGCGGCTCGGGACCGGCCGCAGGGCCGGAGGTCCAGGTCGCGGACGGGGTGCCAGGCGGCGGCCGCGGCGTCCGTTCCGGCCCTGGGGTCGGGGAGGTCCGGTGCGAAGGCGAGGTAGGCGACGGAGACGACGTGCATCCGCGGGTCCCGCTCGGGGGCTCCGTAGGTGCCGAGTTGTTCGAGGTGGAGGCGGCTGAGCCCGGCCTCGGCCTCGGAGGTGCTCCGCAGGCCCGTCTCCTCGGCGAGTTCGCGGGCGGCGGCCTCGTCCAGGCCTTCCTCGCCGGCCCGCAGGAAGCCGCCGGGCAGCGCCCGGCAGCCCTGGTGGGGCGGGGCGCCGCGCTCGACGAGCAGGACGTGCAGGCTGCCGTGGCGCAGGGTCAGGGCGACCACGTCCACGGTGACGGCGACCGGTGCGTAGGCGCGCGGGTCGTACGCGGCGAGCCACTCGCGCTCGGCCTCCGGCCCGGTGGGGGGCGGTCGGTCGGCCGCTGCCATCACCGGGCTCCTCTCCGTGCTCGCCGTGCTCTCCGTACCGCAGGGCCTGTCCTGCCGGTGTTGTCCTTCTCGGACTGAGCACAACGTAGCGACTGCTTTCCCCGGCGGCAAATACTTTTCCCGCTCGGCCCGGGCTCCCGCCTTCTAGGCTGTGACCAGGAACTCTGCCTGAGGAGACCGAGATGCCCACTGCTCCCCCGCCGGACTTCGCCGCGGCACTGGCCGCCGGTCCACTGGTGCTCGACGGAGGGATGTCGAACCAGCTGGCGGCGGCCGGGCACGACCTGTCGGACGCGCTGTGGTCGGCGCGGCTGCTGGCGGACGACCCGCAGGCGGTCGTGGCGGCGCACCGGGCGTACTTCGCGGCGGGCGCGGACGTCGCGATAACGGCGAGCTACCAGGCGAGCTTCGGGGGCTTCGCCCGGCGCGGGGTCGGCCGGGCACAGGCCGCCCGGCTGCTGGCGAGCAGTGTGGAGCTGGCCAGGGAGGCGGCGCGGGCGGAGCCGGGCGGGCGGCGGCGCTGGGTGGCGGCCTCGGTGGGCCCGTACGGGGCGGTGCTCGCGGACGGTTCGGAGTACCGGGGCCGGTACGGGCTGAGCGCCGCGGAGCTGGCGGACTTCCACCGGCCGCGGCTGGAGGTGCTGGCGGCGGCCCGTCCCGACGTGCTGGCGCTGGAGACGGTGCCGGACGCGGACGAGGCGCGGGTGCTGCTGGAGCTGGTGCGCGGGCTGGGGGTGCCGGCCTGGCTGTCGTACAGCGTCGAGGGCGACCGGACCAGGGCCGGGCAGCCACTGGCGGAGGCCTTCGCGCCGGCCGCCGACGTGGACGAGATTGTCGCGGTGGGCGTCAACTGCTGTACGCCGCGGGACGCGGACCGGGCGGTGGCGGTGGCCGCCGAGGTGACCGGGAAGCCGGTGGTGGTCTACCCGAACAGCGGGGAGAGCTGGGACGCGGAGCGGCGCGGCTGGCGCGGCGGGCCGACCTTCCGCTCGGCCCGGGTGGGCGGCTGGCTCGCGGACGGGGCGCGGCTGGTGGGCGGCTGCTGCCGGGTCGGGACGGACGGGATCGCGGCGCTGGCGGCGGAGGTGGCGGTCCTGCGGGCGCAGCGGGCGGGGGCGGCGGGCTGACGGTGCCCTGAACGGCGCGGGCCGGTCCGGTCCGCGGGGTCGCCCTCGGTGCACCGGGAGCGGAGCCGCAGGCCGACGGACCGCAGGTTAACAAAGGGCCCAGCGCAGGTTACCGAGGGGGAAGGTGCACGGAGTCACGGCGGCCTGGCAGACTCGTCCCGTCACCACTGTGGTCGACATTGTCGACCGACTGCCAGCGCGGAGGTACTCATGCCCGGCCCGATCCAGTCGCTTTCCCGGGCCGCCGCGATCATGCGCCTGCTGGCCGGCGGCGAGCGCCGGCTGGGCCTGTCCGAGGTCGCGACGGCGCTGGACCTCGCCAAGGGCACCGCGCACGGCATCCTGCGCACCCTCCAGCAGGAGGGGTTCGTCGAGCAGGACCCGGAGAGCGGCAAGTACCAGCTGGGCGCCGAGCTGCTGCGGCTGGGGCAGAGCTACCTGGACGTGCACGAGCTGCGGGCGCGGGCGCTGGTGTGGGCGGACGACCTGGCCAGGGCGGCCGGGGAGACGGTCTACCTGGGGGTGCTGCACCAGCAGGGCGTGCTGATCGTGCACCACGTGTTCCGGCCCGACGACACCCGGCAGGTGCTGGAGGTGGGCTCGATGCAGCCGCTGCACAGCACCGCACTGGGCAAGGTGCTGGTGGCCTACGACCCGGTCGCCCGCGGGGAGTTGGGTGCCGGACCGTACGAGTCGTACACCGTGCGGACGCTGACCGACGCGGCCGACGTGGACGCGGAGTGCGCGCTGATCCGCGAGCGCGGGTGGGCGGACTCGATCGAGGAGACCTGGGAGGGCGTGGCCTCGATCGGCGCGCTGATCCAGGACCGGCGGCGCAATCCGGTCGGCGCGGTGTGCATCAGCGGGGCGGTCGAGCGGGTCTGCGAGGACGGCTTCGTGAAGCCCTCGCTGGTGGCCTCGGTGCGCAGCGCGGCGCGGGCGATCTCCCGCGACCTGGGCGCGGGGCGGTTCTGAGCACAAGCACGGACGGCTCCCGGCGGGCCGTCGATTCGTCACGCTGAGGCGCGGACGGGCGGGAGGCCTGTCCGCGCCTCTGGCGTTTTGTCCCGTTTCGCGAGGCTCCGCTCGGTAACGTCTTCGGACCGGTCGAGGCGAGGGTCACAGCTGCGTAACCCTGCCTTGACGCGGGGGCGACCTGGGGAGGAAGCTTCCGCATGACGGTCGACATTGTCGAACGATGGCCGGAGAGATCACTCCCACAGTGTGCTCACCCGCACAACGATCGACCGGTCGCCTGCCCCCACCCACCCTCCGGGCCATATGGACAAGGGAGTCTTTGTGTCCGCGTTCTCCAACGGCGACGTCTTCGTCGGCGAAACCCTCGGCACCGCCGCCCTGGTACTTCTCGGCGGTGGCGTCTGCGCCGCCGTGACCCTCAAGAAGTCGAAGGCCGTCAACGCCGGCTGGCTCGCGATCACCTTCGGCTGGGGATTCGCGGTCCTCATCGCCGCCTACATGTCGGCTCCGAAGTCCGGTGCCCACCTGAACCCGGCCGTCACCGTCGCGCTCGCGGTCAAGAGCGGCGAATGGGGCCAGGTGCCGCTCTACCTGGGCTCGCAGATGCTGGGTGCGATCATCGGCGCCGTGCTGGTCTGGGCCACCTACCTGGGCCAGTTCAACGCGAACGAGGAGCCCACCCTCGGCATCTTCTCGACCGGCCCCGAGATCCGGAACCCGGTCCAGAACGTGATCACCGAGGTCATCGGCACCTTCGTGCTCTGCTTCGCGATCCTCACCATAGGAACCAACTCCGGCCTCTCCCAGTCCGGCACCGGCACCCTGATGGTCGCCTTCACCGTCGTCGGCATCGGCCTCTCGCTGGGCGGCCCGACCGGCTACGCGATCAACCCGGCCCGCGACCTCGGCCCGCGCATCGCGCACACCCTGCTGCCGATCCCCAACAAGGGCGGCTCCGACTGGTCGTACGCCTGGATCCCGGTCGTCGGCCCGATCCTGGGCGGCCTCGCGGCCGGCGGCGTCTACAACGCCGTCTTCTAAAGGCCGGGTTCGAACCCCGCCGCACACGGGGACTGACCGAGCAACACGCGTCAGGCCCACCCACCCCGTAACCCCCGAACCCGAGCCGAGGACCCTCCCCATGACCTCCACCGGTAACTACATCGCCGCGATCGACCAGGGCACCACCTCCAGCCGCTGCATCATCTTCGGCGCCGACGGCCGGATCGTCGCCGTCGACCAGCAGGAGCACCGGCAGATCTTCCCCCAGCCCGGCTACGTCGAGCACGACGCCGCCGAGATCTGGACCCGGGTGCAGTCGGTCGTCCGCGGCGCGCTGGAGAAGGCCGGCCTCACCAAGGACGACATCCGCGCGATCGGCATCACCAACCAGCGCGAGACCACCGTCCTGTGGGACCGGAACACCGGCGAGCCGGTGCACAACGCGCTGGTCTGGCAGGACACCCGCACCGAGGGACTCTGCCGCGAGCTGGGCCGCAACGTCGGCCAGGACCGCTTCCGCCGCGAGACTGGCCTCCCGCTGGCCAGCTACTTCGCCGGCCCGAAGATCCGCTGGCTGCTGGACAACGTCGAGGGCCTGCGCGAGCGCGCCGAGGCCGGCGACATCCTCTTCGGCACCATGGACACCTGGGTGATCTGGAACCTCACCGGCGGTGTCGACGGCGGCAAGCACGTCACGGACGTCACCAACGCCAGCCGCACCATGCTGATGAACCTGCACACCCTCCAGTGGGACGACAAGATCGCCGAGTCGATGGGCGTGCCGATGTCCGTCCTGCCGGAGATCCGCTCCTCCGCCGAGGTGTACGGCGAGGCCGTCGGCGACCTGGCCGGCGTCCCGGTCGCCTCCGCGCTCGGCGACCAGCAGGCCGCGCTGTTCGGCCAGACCTGCTTCGACGAGGGCGAGGCCAAGTCCACCTACGGCACCGGCACCTTCCTGCTGCTGAACACCGGCGAGAAGATCGTCAACTCGTACCACGGCCTGCTGACCACCGTCGGCTACCGGATCGGCGACCAGGCCCCGGTGTACGCGCTGGAGGGCTCGATCGCCGTCACCGGCTCGCTCGTCCAGTGGCTGCGGGACCAGCTCGGAATCATCTCGACGGCCGCCGAGATCGAGACCCTCGCCAACACCGTCGAGGACAACGGCGGCGCCTACTTCGTCCCGGCCTTCTCCGGCCTGTTCGCCCCGTACTGGCGCTCCGACGCCCGCGGTGTGATCGCCGGTCTGACCCGGTACGTCACCAAGGGCCACCTGGCCCGGGCCGTCCTGGAGGCCACCGCCTGGCAGACCCGCGAGGTCGTCGACGCCATGCAGAAGGACTCCGGGGTCGAGCTCACCGCCCTCAAGGTCGACGGCGGCATGACCAGCAACAACCTGCTCATGCAGAACATCGCCGACGTCCTGGACGCCCCGGTCGAGCGCCCGTACGTGGCCGAGACCACCGCCCTCGGCGCCGCCTACGCGGCCGGACTCGCCGTCGGCTTCTGGACCGACCTCGACACCCTGCGGGCCAACTGGCACCGCGCCGCCGAGTGGACCCCGCGCATGGACGAGGCCACCCGGGAGCGTGAGTACAAGAAGTGGCTCAAGGCCGTGGAGCGCACCATGGGCTGGGTGGAGGAGGAAGAGAACAACTGACCGACCAGCCGGTCGGGGCCCCGTGCCCCGGCCGGCCGCCCGCCGTTCCGGCAGCGGGTGTCACCGAGTTCCACCGGCCCGCCGCACCGGGCCGACCGGCCGCTCCCGCAGGGGCCGCACCGCACACGAGAGGAGTAACGGCGCCGCCCGACCCGCGCGCCGTACACAACCACCATGGCAACCATCCCGACCCTGGGTGCCGAGCGCACCGCCGGCCACACCGCCTCCCGCGCCGAGACCCGCGAACTGCTCGGCAAGGCCACCTACGACCTGCTGGTGATCGGGGGCGGCATCCTCGGCACGGCCGTCGCCTGGACCGCGTCCCAGGCCGGCCTGAAGGTCGCCATGGTCGACGCCGGCGACTTCGCCGGCGCCACCTCCAGCGCCTCCTCCAAGCTCGTCCACGGCGGTCTGCGCTACCTGCAGACCGGTGCGGTCAAGCTGGTCGCCGAGAACCACAAGGAGCGCCGCGCGCTCTCCACCGACGTCGCCCCGCACCTGGTCAACCCGCTGACCTTCTTCGTGCCGGTCTACAAGGGCGGCCCGCACGGCGCCGCCAAGCTCGGCGCCGGCGTCTTCCTGTACTCGGCGCTGTCCGCCTTCCGCGACGGCATGGGCCGGGTCTCCACCGCCGCGCACGCCGCCCAGCAGGTGCCCGCGCTGCGCACCGAGGGCCTGCGCTCGGTGGCCGTCTACGGCGACCACCAGATGAACGACTCGCGCGTCGCCGTGATGACCGTGCGCGCCGCGGTCGACGCCGGCGCCGTGGTGCTCAACCACGCCGAGGTCACCGGCCTGCGCTTCACCGGCGGCCGGGTCACCGGCGCCGACCTGCGCGACCGCCTCGACGGCAGCGAGTTCGGCATCGACGCCCGCCTGGTGCTGAACGCCACCGGCCCGTGGGTGGACCACCTGCGCACGATGGAGGACGCCGGCGCCGCGCCGTCGATCCGCCTCTCCAAGGGCGCGCACGTGGTCGTCAAGCGCCGCTCGCCGTGGCGCGCCGCGCTGACCATCCCGATCGACAAGTACCGCGTCTCCTTCGCGATCCCGTGGGAGGACCACGTCCTGCTCGGCACCACCGACGAGGAGTACACCGGCGACCCGAAGGACGTCCGGGCCACCGAGGCCGACATCGACCAGATCATGGGCGAGGCCGCGCACGCGATCCGCGACGAGCACCTCGACCGCGACCTGGTCACCTACTCCTTCGCCGGCCTGCGGGTGCTGCCGGGCGGCCCGGGCGACACCGCCGCCGCCAAGCGCGAGACGGTCGTCACCGAGGGCCGCGGCGGCATGCTCTCGGTCTCCGGCGGCAAGTGGACCACCTACCGGCACATCGGCCGCGCCGTGCTGGAGAAGCTGGCCCACGTGCCCGGCACCAGCCTCGGCGAGGACATGTCCCCGATCGCCCCGACCGTCCCGCTGCCCGGCGTCGGCGCGCCGAACGCGGTGGCGCACCGCCTGCTGATCGACCGCGAGCCGGGCTCGCGGATGGAGCCGCTGGTGGCCAAGCACCTGGCCAGCCACTACGGCACCCTGTCCTTCGAGATCGCCCGCATGATCGACGAGAACCCGGAGCTCGGCCGGCCGATCCACGAGGACGGCCCGGACGTCTGGGCACAGGTCGCGTACGCGGCGGACAACGAGTGGGCGTACACCGCGGACGACGTGCTGCGCCGCCGCACCACGATGACCGTGCGCGGGCTGGCCACGCCGGAGATCGAGGCCGAGGTCGAGGCCTTCCTGGCGAAGCGCGGAAGCAAGTAGGCGCAGCCTCGCGAAGCGCGAGTAGCAGGTCGGACCGCTCACGGAGGGCGGGCGCCGGGGTCTCCCCCGGGCGCCCGCCCTCCGTTCGCGTCCGGGGGCGGCCCTGCCCGGCTGTCGGAGCGGACCTGGTCCGCTCCGGCCTCGGCCACCTGCCCGGGGTGGCGCCCCGCGGGCGGGCCCCGGCGGTGGTCCCGACCCGGCGCAGGAGGACCGCCGACCCCGGCCGGCCCGTCGGGCCCGTACGGGTTCGGGGAAACGCCGAGGGGAAACGCCGAGGGGCGGCACCCGTACGGTCACGGGTGCCGCCCCCTCGGCGTGGGTGCTTCGTCGGCTAGATGATCAGGCTGAGCGGCAGGATCAGGACGATGGCGACCACCGAGATCACCGTCTCCATCACCGACCAGGACTTCAGCGTCTGCCCGACGCTCATCCCGAAGTACTCCTTCACCAGCCAGAAGCCGGCGTCGTTGACGTGCGAGAGGAACAGCGAACCGGCGCCGATCGCGAGCACCAGCAGGGCCGAGTGGGTCGAGGACATGTCCGTGGCCAGCGGGCCGACGATGCCGGCCGCGGTGATCGTGGCGACCGTCGCCGAGCCGGTGGCCAGGCGGATCAGCACGGCGATCAGCCAGCCGAGCAGCAGCGCCGAGATGTGCCACTTGGCGGACCACTCGCTGACCGCGTTGCCGACGCCGACGTCGATCAGGGTCTGCTTGAAGCCGCCGCCCGCGCCGACGATGAACACGATGCCGGCGATCGGGCCGAGCGACTTGCCGACGGTGTCGGAGATCCGGGCCTTGTCGAAGCCGGCCGCCTTGCCGAGGGTCACCATGCCGAGCAGGGTCGCGGCGAGCAGTGCGATCAGCGGGGAGCCGATGAAGTCGAACACCCGCTGGCCCATCGCCTTCGGGTTGTCGATCACCACGTCGGCCAGCGCCTTGCCGAGCATCAGCACGACCGGCAGCAGGATGGTGGCCAGCACCGCGCCGAACGACGGGGTGCGGTCGTGCTTGGCCGACTCCTCGGGGGCGGTGGCCGCCGGGATCTCCAGCGGGCCGACCCAGCGCTCGGCCAGCCGCGCGAACAGCGGACCGGCGATGATCAGGGTCGGGACGGCGATCAGCAGACCGAGCGCCAGGGTGATGCCGAGGTCGGCCTTCAGCGCGTCGACGGCGACCAGCGGGCCCGGGTGCGGGGGCACCAGGCCGTGCAGCACCGACAGGCCGGCCAGCGCCGGGATGCCGATCCGCATCAGCGGGACGTTGCCGCGGCGGGCGACCAGCAGCACGATCGGGATCAGCAGGACGACGCCGACCTCGAAGAACAGCGGCAGGCCGAGCACGGCCGCGATCAGCGCCATCGCCCAGGGCAGCCCCTTGTTGCCGGTCCGGGAGAGCACGGTGTCCGCGATGATGTTGGCGCCGCCGGAGTCCGCCAGCAGCTTGCCGAGCATCGCGCCGAGGCCGATCAGCAGGCCGACGCTGGCGACGGTGGAGCCGAAGCCGGTGGAGAAGCTGCTGAGCAGCTTGTCGAAGGGCGCGCCCGCGACGGCGGCCAGCAGACCGGAGCCGAGTGTGAGGGCGAGGAACGGGTGCAGCTTCAGCTTGGTGATCAGCAGGACGATCACACCGATGCTGAGCAGCACCGCGATCAGCAGCTGGGAGTCGCTGCCGGTGTGCGGCAGGGCCGGTGGGGCGGCCGCCAGCAGAGTGGGGGCAATGCTCACGCGAGGTCTCCATTGACGGGCCGCAGCAGCGCCACGGCCATCTCGACGAGTTCTTCGGGGGACGGGCCCACGTCCAGGACGGCGCCGCGCTCGTCCGCCTCCAGGGGTTCCAGGGCGGCGTACTGCGAGTCGAGCAGCGACGACGGCATGAAGTGGCCGGTGCGGTGGCTGAGCCGGTCCTCGACCAGCTCGTGGCCACCGCTGAGGTGCAGGAAGAAGGCGCCCGGGCAGGCCGCGCGCAGGGTTTCGCGATAGCGGTGCTTCAGCGCCGAGCAGGTGACCACGCCGCCGGTGCCGGCCTCGGTCCGCTCCTTGAGCCAGGCGCCGATGGCGCGCAGCCAGGGGGCGCGGTCCTGGTCGTCCAGCGGGGTGCCGGCGGACATCTTCGCGATGTTGGCCGCCGGGTGGAACTCGTCCGCCTCGGCGAAGGGGAGTGCGAGGCGGTCCGCCAGCAGGCGGGCCAGGGTGGTCTTGCCGACGCCCGAGACGCCCATCACCACCACGGTGAGGGGGGCCTGCGGGAGGTCGTGGTTCTCGACGCTGAGAGCCATGGGGTGGTGCTCCTTCGTTGCCTGGCCGCCACTATCGCCTCAAAGATATGACGTATTCAAGTGGTGGAAACCAAATCGTCATACTTTTGAGGTGTGGTCTGGGTCGCAGGCAGGCCAGGTAAGGGGCACAGGGTGACGTGAGCGCTCGCGGGGCGGGCGTCTACGCTGGGCGGATGGAGATCCAGGGGCTGCCCGGGCGGCTGCTTGACGAGCTCGGGCCGGCGATCGCGTCGGGGGAGATCCCCGAGGGGGCGGTGCTGCGCGGGGAGGAGCTGGAGGAGCGCTTCGGGGTGTCCCGGACGGTGGTCAGGGAGGCGGTCCGGGTCCTGGAGGGGATGCGGATGGTCGCGTCCCGGCGACGGGTCGGGATCACCGTGCAGCCGAAGTCGCTCTGGGACGTCTTCGACCCGACGGTGATCCGCTGGCGCCTGGCCGGCTCGGACCGGTCCGCCCAGCTGCGTTCCCTCGGCTCGCTGCGGGTGGCCGTCGAACCGGCCGCCGCGGCGCTCGCCGCCACCCACGCGAGCGACGACGACCGGCGCGAACTCAGCTCGCTGGCCGTGGA
The DNA here is from genome assembly GCF_014596515.1 of Streptomyces sp. CBMA156. Taxonomy (GTDB): domain Bacteria; phylum Actinomycetota; class Actinomycetes; order Streptomycetales; family Streptomycetaceae; genus Kitasatospora. The sequence goes on along the minus strand of NZ_MSJQ01000155.1, from coordinate 3,491 downwards.
TCTGACGGTCACCGCGCGGGCCGCCGACCTCACCACCTTCCTCCGGCACGACATCGCCTTCCACTCCCTGGTGCTGCGCGCCTCCGGCAACGAGATGTTCGCCCACCTCGGGACCACCGTCGCGGCGGTGCTCACCGGCCGGACCGAGTACCATCTGATGCCCCATCAGCCCGAGCCGTACGCGATCCGGTTGCACCGCGAGGTCGCGGAGGCGATCTGCGCCGAGGACGCCGCCCACGCCGAGCGGGCGATGCGGACGATCGTGAGCGGCGCGCTGGATGAGCTCAACCTCCAACTGGGCTGAGCCGTGGGTGCCGAGGCCGTCCCGGCAGCCGGGGCCGTCGCGATCGTCCGGACCTCCGGGGCTTCCCGGATGACACGATTTGGCGGCAGTTCGACGGTTTCGGACGCATAGTCCTGGTTCGGCGGGGCAGAGTGAGGCAAGCGGGCGCGTTTCGTGTGCGCCCGGCCCGTGTTCTTCACCGATACGCGCGCCACGCGCCTGGGGGTCGCTCGATGTCCGTGCCACGCCGCCGCCGTCGCCGCCTGCCCGACGAGGTTCGCGCCGCCGCAGTCCGGGCGGTGCTCTGCCTGGCCTTCACCCTGGTGGGCGTCGTGGTGGCGACACTGGCCTCGTACGCGGGCAGTTGGCTGCTGACGCCCGCCCTGCTCGCGATGGGGCTCGGGGTGTTCGGCACCATGTGGTGCCTGCTGGAGATCCTGATCTCCCGCCAGGTCGCCGCCCAGCGGGTGCGGGCGCCGGGCTCCGCACACCCGATGGCGGGCAGCCGGGTGCCGCCCGGGCCGCCGGCCGCACGTCCGCTCCCCCGGCCCGGCTCGTCCTCGGTGTACCGGCAGCCGTACGAGTCGACGCAGCCGTACCAGCAGCCGTACGGGGCGGGGCAGCAGCCGCCGCAGCCGTACGGGCCCGGCCGGCAGCAGCCGCCGTACCCGCCGCAGCGCCAGCCCCGGGTGCGGACCAACCAGCCGTAGGGCAGGGCGAAGCGGTCAGTCCAGGACCGGCAGCGACCGGTAGTGGGTGGTGAGCCGGCGGTCCCCGTCCAGGACGTGGAAGGCCAGCATCGGCGGGTGGTCGAAGGCGATGCCGCGCCCGCCCTCGCAGGGCAGCGTGACGGTGGAGACCACGCCGGGCGCGATCAGCAGCGGCAGCCCGGCGAAGGTGGTCGCCGCGGGGGTGTGCGAGTGGCCGCAGAACAGGGCGGCCACCCGGGGGTGCCGGCGCAGTACCCGCGCCAGCCGCGCCTCGCCGAACTGGCGGATCGGGTCGACGTACGGCAGGTGCAGCTCCACCGGCGGGTGGTGGAAGGCCACCAGGGCGGGCAATTCGGCGCTCCCCGAGCCGAGTTCGGCGTCCAGCCAGTCGAGCGTGGCGTCGTCCAGCAGGCCGTCGTCCCGCCCGGGCACGGAGGAGTCGAGCATCAGCACGTCGGCGCCGGGCAGGCGGTGCAGCCGGTTGACCGGCCCCTCCCCCGGCGCCTCGCCGAGCAGTACCTCCCGGTAGGGCGAGCGGCGGTCGTGGTTGCCGGGGCAGATGAGCACCGGGTGCCGGGAGACCAGCACCTCGGCGACCTGCCGGTACTCCTCGGGCAGGCCGTGGTCGGCGAGGTCGCCGGTGACCAACACCGCGTCCAGCGGGCCCGGCAGGGCGTCAAGGTACGCCATCACCTGCTCGGCCCGCCGCCGGGCGCGCTTGCCGTCGTCCCGGCGGTGGACCTGACCGAGGTGGATGTCACTGAGGTGCGCGATCGTCAGCATGCCGACCACGCTAGTGACTTCACCGCTGGGCGGGAACCTCCGCGGGGCGCTTGAACATCCGGGTGGCGGTGATCTCGCCGTGGACGGCCGGGCCGTCCGGGTCCGGCGCCGCGGGCAGACCGGGGCGCAGGTGCTCCTCGACCGAGATGTACTTGAGGCCGGCCCGCAGGTCGGCGTCGTTGCGCAGCCGGATCACCAGCGGGAACTCGGCGAGCGCGGTGGTGTCGAACAGGCCGGTGGTGTAGATCAGTTGGACGCCGAGCGCGTCGGCCACGGCCCGCTGGAGCTCCAGCAGGTAGGTGGCGTTGGCGCGGCCGATCGGATTGTCCAGGAACAGCGTGCCGGCGTGCCGGAGCTGGGACTGGCCGCGGTCGTTGGCGCGCAGGGCGGCCATCGTGCAGTACAGCGCGATCGCGGCGGTGAGCAGCTGGCCGCCGGAGAAGACGTCGGACATCTGGCCGACGCCGACCCGCTCGGCGCGCAGCACCGCGTCGGGCTTGAGGATCTCGACGCTGACGCCCTTGGGGCCGATCGCGGCGGCGACCCCGCGCAGCAGCAGGGACATGCCGTCGCGGCGCAGGTCGCTGTTCTTCTTGACAGCGGCACGGGTGGCCTCGTCGATGACCTCGCCGAGGCGCTCGACCAGGGTGGCGTGGTCCGGGTCCTCGAAGCGGATCCGGAGGAACTCCTGGCCTGACCACTCCCCCAGGCCCTCGGGCAGCCGGGACAGCCGCTGGGCGGCGCGCAGGGTGGTGAGCGAGGACTCGACCAGGCCGCGCAGCCGGTCCACGATCGAGCCGCGGTTCTTCTCCAGCTGGGCGAGTTCGTCGGTGAGCACCCGCAGCCGGGGCGCGAAGGCGACGGCCCAGGCGGCGGCGTGCTCGGGCAGCGCGGAGGCCGGCAGTTCGCGGATCTGCTGACGGGCGGGGGTGCGGACGGCCTCGTAGCGGGCGGCGTTGGCGTGCCGGACCAGGGCGTCGGAGGCGTCGCGGACGGCGAGTTCGGAGGAGGACAGCTCGCCGGCGGCGGTGCGCAGGGCGCGGCGGGCCTCGGTGGCGCCGGTGCGGGCCTCGGCGAGCGAGCCCAGGTAGGGCTCGACCGGGTCGTCCTGGTCCTCCTGGTGGTCGCGCAGGCCGTCGCGCAGCTGGCCGGCCAGCTCGTCGAAGTCGGCGGCGGCGGACTGGGCGGTGTCGAAGGTGCGCTGGAGGTCGGCGTGGGCGGTGCGGGCGGCGTCCAGGGCCTCGCGGCGCTCGGCGAGGCGACTGGTGGCGGTGCGCAGCAGGGCCTGGGCGTGCTCCGGGTCGGTGGGGACGAGGTCCTCGGGCAGCTCGGTGTGCGCCTCGCCGTCGGCGGGGGCGGAGCGTTCGGCCTCGCCGCGCAGCCGGCCGAGCTGCTCGCTGGCGGTGGCGGAGCGGGCCTCGATGGTGGCGACCAGTTCCTCGGCTCGGGCGGCGGCGGCCTGGCGGGCCGGGCCGTCGGCGCCGTCGGGGCTGCCGAGGAGTTCCTCGGCTCGGGTGCGCACCTTGTTGGTGAGGCGGTCGAGTTCGGTGGTGGCGGCGGCCTCGTCGCCCTCGGCGCGGGCCTGTTCGGCGCGCAGGTCGGCGCCGACGCCGACCTTCTCGTACAGCTGGGAGGCGGCCCGGTAGGCCTCGCGCAGGGCGGGCAGCGCGGCGGGGGCGGTCTCGGCGGGCTCGTCGGACTGCTCTGCGGCGGGG
>NZ_MSJQ01000154.1 GCF_014596515.1 Streptomyces sp. CBMA156 | reverse complement strand
CGGGCAGGTCGCCCCGGCGGTGGCCGGCCCGGCGTCGGGCGGGGCGCCGAGCGCGTCCGCGGCCCCGGTCTCGGGACCGGAGTTCCAGCAGATGCTCACCGAACTGCTGCCGCAGGGGGCGGTGACGGTGGGGGAGGCCCGAGGGACCGAGAGCGACACCCCGCAGCTGCGGCTGGTCCTGGACGATGGGAACGGTGCGGTCCAGTACCTGTTCTGGATCATGGGCCGCGTCGGCGACACCGGTTGCCCGGCCACGACGATCCCGGGTGACACCTGCACCGAGTCGGACCTCCCGGGCGGCGAGCACCTGCGCGTCTACCAGGCCGGGACGCGCGACGGCGAGCCGGCCGGCTCCAAGATGTGGTCCGCCAAGCTCTCCGGGAGCGGCTACGAGGTGTCGATCCAGGAGTGGAACCGCAAGCCGCTGGAGCAGGGCGCGCCGATCACCCGCACCGACCCGCCACTGACACCGGACCAGCTCGCCGCGGTGGTGAAGGCTCCGCGCTGGCAGCAGGTGGTGGACGCGCTGCCGGACCCGCGGGCGGGGAAGCCCACCGGTCCGGCGCCCACGCCCCCCGCGCCGGGGACCCTCCCGATCACTCCGGCCCCGGGAGTCACCTTGTATCGCTGGGATGGGGTGACGACCGGCCCGCACACCCTGCCGGCCTTCCCGAAGCCCGGCAGCTGAGCACCGCTCGGCAGCCCCGCGACCGAGGGGCTCAGGCGGTGGGACGGTTGCGCTCGTACACCAGGCGCAGGCCGATCAGGGTCAGCCAGGGCTCGTGCTCGTCGATGGTGGTGGCCTCGCCGAGGACGAGCGGGGCCAGCCCGCCGGTGGCGATCACCTGGACGTCGTCCGGGTCCTTGGCCAGCTCCCTGGCCATCCGCTCGACCAGGCCGTCGACCTGGCCGGCGAAGCCGTAGAGGATGCCCGACTGCATGCCCTCGACGGTGTTCTTGCCGATCACGTTGCGCGGGCGGGCCAGCTCGATCTTGCGCAGCTGGGCGCCGCGGACGCCGAGCGCCTCGACCGAGATCTCGATGCCCGGCGCGATCGCGCCGCCGACGTAGTCGCCACGGGCGTTGACCGCGTCGAAGGTGGTCGCGGTGCCGAAGTCGACCACGATGCACGGGCCGCCGTACAGGTGGTTGGCGGCCAGCGCGTTGACGATCCGGTCCGCGCCGACCTCCTTGGGGTTGTCCATCAGGACGTGCACCCCGGTCTTCACGCCGGGCTCCACGATCACCGCGGGGACGTCGCCGTAGTAGCGGCGGGTCACCTCGCGGAGCTCGTGGAGCACGGCGGGGACGGAGGAGCAGATCGCCAGGCCCTCCACCACGGCCTCGCGGACCGCGGTGTGGTTGCCCATCAGCCCTTGCAGCAGCACCGCCAGTTCATCGGCCGTGCGGCGCGGATCGGTGGAGATCCGCCAGTGTTCCACCACGTCCTCGCCGTCGAACAGGCCGAGTGTGGTCTGGGTGTTGCCGACGTCGATGGTGAGGAGCACGGGGACGCTTTCTGCGAGTCGGGACGGGGCTGTGCTCGACCTGACGGTCAGGCGCGCAGGTCCAGGCCGATGTCCAGCACCGGCGAGGAGTGGGTGAGCGCGCCCACGGCCAGGTAGTCGACACCAGTCTGGGCGACCTCGCGCGCGTCGGCCAGGGTCAGTCCGCCGGAGGCCTCCAGCTTCGCCCGGCCGGCCACCAGCGTGACGGCCTCCTTCAGCTGTCCGACGGTGAAGTTGTCCAGCAGGATCAGGTCCGCCCCGGCCTCCAGCACCGGCGGGATCTGCTCCAGGGCGTCCACCTCGACCTCGACCGGCAGCTCCGGGTACGCGGCCCGGACGGCCCGGAAGGCCTCGGCCACGCCGCCGGCCGCGACCACGTGGTTGTCCTTCACCAGCGCGGCGTCCGAGAGCGCCATCCGGTGGTTGGCGCCGCCGCCGCAGCGCACCGCGAACTTCTCCAGCGCGCGCAGGCCGGGGGTGGTCTTGCGGGTGTCCCTGACCACCGCGCCGGTGCCCTCCAGGGCGTCCGCCCAGGCGCGGGTCGCGGTGGCGATGCCGGACAGGTGGCAGAGCAGGTTGAGCGCGCTGCGCTCGGCGGTCAGCAGGTCGCGGGTGCGGGAGCGGACCGAGAGCAGCACCTGGCCGGCCGCCACCCGGTCGCCGTCCTCGACGTGCCGCTCGACCTCGAACTCCTCCTCGCAGACCAGCGAGACGACCGCCTCGGCGACCCGCAGGCCGGCCACCACGCCGGCCTGGCGGGCGGTGAAGTCGGCGGTCGCGACGGCCTCGGCGGGCACGGTCGCCACCGAGGTGACGTCCTCGCCGCCGGCCAGGTCCTCGGCCAGCGCCAGGGTGGCGATGTCCTCGACCTCGACCGGGTCCAGCCCGGCCCGCTCCAGCAGCTCGGCCAGCTGGGGGTCCAGGCCGGTCTCGTAGCCCTCGCCGTCCCCGCAGGCGCAGCCGTCGCCGCAGCCGCCGGCCATCGGGAGTTCCTCGTGGGAGTGGGTCATGGTTCTACTGCTCCTCAGGGGTGCTGACCGGGCCGCCGGCGGCGGCGAGGGTGGTGATCAGGTGACGCCGCCAGGCGGCGTCGTCGCGCTCGGGGAAGTCCTCGCGCCAGTGGCAGCCGCGGGTCTCCGCGCGCTGCGCGGCGGCCGCGACCAGGGCGGTGGAGACCAGCAGCAGGTTGGCGGCCTCCCAGGTCTCCACCCGGGGGTCGGCCGGCTTGTCCTCGGCGAGGTGCGCGTACGTCTGCTCGGCGATCAGGCCGAGCCCGGCCGCGGCGCCGGCCATCGAGGCGGCCGAGCGCAGCACGCCCGCGCCGCGCGACATCAGCCGCTGGATCTCGGCCCGCGCCTCGGACGGCGGCAGCGGGACGGCGTGCGCGGCCCTGGCGGCCGCGACGTCCACGGTGCGCTCGGGCAGGCCGCCGGCCAGGTGCCGTCCGGCCAGGTCGGCGGCGATCCGCTCGGCGAAGACCAGGCCCTCCAGCAGCGAGTTGGAGGCCAGCCGGTTGGCGCCGTGCACCCCGGTGCAGGCGACCTCGCCGCAGGCGTACAGGCCGGGGACGCTGGTGCGGCCGTGCGGGTCGGTGCGCACGCCGCCGGAGGCGTAGTGCGCGGCCGGGGCGACCGGGATCGGCTCGGTGACCGGGTCGATGCCGTGGGAGCGGCAGGAGGCGAGGATGGTCGGGAAGCGCTGCTCCCACATCTCGGCGCCGAAGTGCCGTCCGTCCAGGTACATGTGCTCGGCGCCCTGCTCCAGCATGCGCCGGGTGATCGCCTTGGCGACGATGTCGCGCGGGGCCAGCTCGGCCAGCTCGTGCTGCCCGAGCATGAACCGGACGCCGTCCGCGTCCACCAGGTGGGCGCCCTCGCCGCGCACGGCCTCGGAGACCAGCGGCTGCTGGCCCTCGGCCTCGGGGCCGAGCCAGAGCACGGTCGGGTGGAACTGGACGAACTCCAGGTCGGTGACGGCGGCGCCGGCCCGCAGCGCGAGCGCCACGCCGTCGCCGGTGGAGACCGCCGGGTTGGTGGTGGCCGAGAAGACCTGGCCCATGCCGCCGGTGGCGAGCACCACCGCGCGGGCCCGGACGGCGCCGACGCCGTCCCGCGCGCCCTCGCCCATCACGTGCAGGGTGAGCCCGGCGGCGTGCCCCTCGGCGTCGGTGAGCAGGTCGAGGACGAGCGCGTGCTCGATCAGCTCGATGTCCTGGTCGGTGCGGACGGCGTCGACTAGGGCGCGCGATATCTCGGCGCCGGTGGCGTCCCCGCCGGCGTGTGCGATCCGGCGGCGGTGGTGGCCGCCCTCGCGGGTCAGCAGGATCTCGCCGTCGGTGCCGCGGTCGAAGGCGGCGCCGACCGCGATCAGCCGGCGGACGGCGTCCGGGCCCTCGGTGACCAGGGTGCGCACGGCCTCCTCGTCGCAGAGCCCGGCGCCGGCCACCAGGGTGTCGTCCAGGTGCTGCCCGGGGGTGTCCCCCTCGCCCAGGGCGGCGGCGATGCCGCCCTGGGCCCAGCGGGTGGAGCCGTCGTCCAGCATCGCCTTGGTGACCACCATGGCCCGCAGGCCGGCCTTGCGGACGTTGAGCGCGACGGTGAGGCCGGCGACGCCGGAGCCGACCACGACCACGTCGGTGGTCGCGGTCCAGCCGGGGGCCGGGGCGGTGAGGCGGTGCGTGGTCATGGGTGGGTGGCTCCTTCAGCGCGAGGCGGCGTCGGCCGCGTCGTTGCCGTCACCGTACGCCCTGTCCCCCCGGAGCAGTCCGCTGCCCTCCTGGGCCTCCGCAGGGTCCCCGCCCAGTCCGGTGATCCGGTTCCGCCCGTCCACGAAGACGATCTTCGGCTCGTAGCCCTTGGCCTCGGCCGTGTCCATCTGCCCGTAGGCGATGAGTATGACGAGGTCGCCGGGATGGACCAGACGGGCGGCGGCGCCGTTGATGCCGATCACGCCGGAGCCGCGCGGGCCGGCGATGGTGTAGGTCTCCAGCCGGGCGCCGTTGTCGATGTCGACGATGTGGACCAGCTCGCCGGGGAGCAGGTCGGCCGCGTCGAGCAGGTCCTCGTCCACCGTGACGGAGCCGACGTAGTGCAGGTCGGCCTGGGTCACGGTGGCCCGGTGGATCTTGGACTTGAGCATGGTGCGGAGCATTGCGGGTCACGCCTCCTGTGAGTGCATGCCGGAGAGAACGGGGGTCGTGCTGCCCGGTGTCGCCACCGGGCGGTCCTGCGCCCGGAGGTCGTCCGCCTAGCGGCAGATGAGGTGGACGTTGTCGATCAGGCGGGTCGTGCCCACCTTCGCGGCGACGGCCAGCACCGCCTCGCCCTGGAAGTCGTCCGCCGCCTCCGTGAAGGAGTGCGGGTCGATCAGGGCGAGGTAGTCCAGGGTGACGCCCTCGGCGCCGTCCAGGACGGCCGAGGCGGCCTCGCGGACGGCCTTCGGGCCCTGCGCGGCGGCGTCGCGGCCGGCGAACAGGGCCTTGGACAGGGCGAGCGCGTGGGCCCGCTCCTCCGCCGAGAGGTAGTCGTTGCGCGAGGACAGCGCCAGGCCGTCCTCCTCGCGGAGGGTCGGCACGCCGACGATCTCGACGTCGAAGTCCAGGTCGGCGACCATCCGCCGGATGATCGCCAGCTGCTGGGCGTCCTTCTCGCCGAAGAAGGCGAAGTCCGGGTCGGTGATGTGCAGCAGCTTGGCGACCACGGTCAGCACACCGTCGAAGTGGCCGGGCCTCGTGGCGCCCTCGAAGCGCTCGCCCATCGGGCCGGCCACCATGCGCACCTGCGGCTCGCCGTTCGGGTAGACCTCGTCGACGGACGGCGCGAAGACCACGTCGGCGCCGTTCTCCTCGGCCAGCTTCACGTCGGCGTCGAGGGTGCGCGGGTAGCGCTCCAGGTCCTCGCCGGCGCCGAACTGGAGCGGGTTGACGAAGACCGTCACCGCGACCCGGCCGTCCCGGCCGACCTGCTTGCGGGCTGCGCGGATCAGCGCGGCGTGGCCCTCGTGCAGGGCGCCCATGGTCATCACGACGGCGTTGTCCACCGGCTGCTCGTCCGGCCAGAACGCGGCCTCGAAGTCGTCCACGGTGCGGGTGACGACGGCCCGGTGGACCTTCGGCGCCCGCTGGGCCTTGCTCGGCTGCTTGCCGCGTGCCATCAGTGCTTCTCCTCGTTCAGTACGTCCAGCAGTCCCGCCGCCGACGTTTCGTCGATCGTCCCGTTGGCGAGCGCCCGCTGCGCGGTCGCGCGGGCCATCGCCCGGTAGGCCGCCGGGATGTCCGGGGACACCGTACTGAGCTGCGCCAGGTGGCGCCGTACGGTGCCCGCGTCGCCCCGGGCGACCGGGCCGGTGAGGGCCGCGTCGCCGGAGCGCAGGCTGTTGTCCAGGGCGGCGCCCAGCAGCGGGCCGAGCATCCGGCCGGGCTCGGCGACGCCGGCCGTGCGCAGCAGGTCCATCGCCTGCGCGACCAGGGTGACCAGGTGGTTCGCGCCGTGCGCGAGGGCGGTGTGGTAGAGCGGGCGGACCTCCTCGGGCACCCACTCGGGCTCGCCGCCCATCTCCACCACCAGCGCCTCGGCGACCGGCCGCAGCTCCTCGGGGGCGGTCACGCCGAACGGGCAGCCGGCCAGCCTGTCCAGGTCGACGGAGGTGCCGGTGAAGGTCATCGCCGGGTGCAGGGCCAGCGGCAGCGCCCCGGCCCTGGTGGCGGGCTCCAGGACGGCGACGCCGTGCGCGCCGGAGGTGTGCACGACCAGCTGGCCCGGGCGGACCGCGCCGGTGGCGGCCAGCCCGGCCACCAGGCCGGCCAGTGCGTCGTCGGGGACGGTCAGCAGCACCAGGTCGGCGGCGGCCAGCACCTGCGGCGGGGTGACGATCCGTACCCCGGGCAGCAGCGCGTCGGCGCGGCGGCGGGAGGTGGCGGACACCCCGGAGGCGGCGACCACGGTGTGTCCGGCGAGCTGGAGCGCGGCGCCCAGCGCGGGGCCGACCCGGCCGGTGCCGACCACGCCGACGGCCAGCCGGGCCGGGCGGTTGCCGGGATCGCCCGGGTCGCCGAGGCCGTCGGTGAGCGGGGCGAACTCGCCGAAGTCGGCGAAGCCGGACGGATTCACGTCCACCCTTGTCCTGCCTTGTCCTGAATGACCGTTCCGGTCCACTCGGCGGGTACCGGACGTACCGCCCCAGTCTACGGGGACGCCCGGGCGCCGAGGCGGCTCAGTCGGAGGCCCCGGCCCGGATCAGCCCGGCCTCGTACGCCAGGACCACGGCCTGGACCCGGTCGCGCAGGCTCAGCTTGGCCAGGATCCGGCCGACGTGGGTCTTCACGGTGGCCTCGGAGAGCACCAGCCGGGCCGCGATCTCGCCGTTCGACAGCCCCTGGGCGACCAGCAGGAACACCTCCCGCTCGCGCTCGGTCAGCGGGCCGAGGGTGTCCGAGCCCGGCGCGTTGTGCGGGGTGGGCAGCACCTCGGCGAAGCGGTCGATCATCCGGCGGGTGGTGGTCGGGGCGACCACCGCGTCCCCGCCGTGCACCGCGCGGATCGCGGCCACCAGCTCGGTCGGCGGGACGTCCTTGAGCAGGAAGCCGCTGGCGCCGGCCTTGAGCGCGGCGAAGGCGTACTCGTCCAGGTCGAAGGTGGTGAGGATGAGCACGTGCGGGGCGCCGGGCAGCGGGCTGCCGTCCTCGGCGAGGCAGATCCTGCGGGTCGCCTGCACGCCGTCCAGCCGCGGCATCCGGACGTCCATCAGGATCACGTCGACCTCGGTGTGCCGCAGCCGCTCCAGGGCCTGGGCGCCGTCGCCCGCCTCGGCGGTGATCTCGATGTCGCCCTGTGACTGGAGGATCATCCGGAAACCGGTGCGGAGCAGTTCCTGGTCGTCGACGAGCATCACGCGGATGGTCAAGGTGGGACTCCTTGGAAGGGGGGGACGGCGGACGGGGCTAGTGGGCCGCCTTGAGCGGCAGGACGGCGCGGATCCGGAAGCCGCCGCCGGGGCGGGGGCCCACGTCGAGGCTGCCGCTGACCATGCCGACCCGTTCGCGCATGCCGATCAGGCCGTGGCCGAGGCCGTCCGTGCCGCCGGTGGCCAGCTGTTCGTCGGTGCTGCCGCGGCCGTCGTCCTCCACCAGGACGGCCAGCTCGCGCTCGCCGAAGTCGACGGCGACCCGGGCGTGCACGTCGGGGCCGCCGTGCTTGCGGACGTTGGTCAGCGCCTCCTGGACGATCCGGTAGACGGTCAGCTCGACGCCCCGCGGCAGCTCGCGCGGGTGCCCCGAGGTGGCGTAGTCCACGTCGAGCCCGGCCGTGCGGACCTGCTCCAGCAGCTCCGGCAGCTCCTCGACGCCCGGCTGCGGCACGTACTCCTCGGCCTTGGTGTCGGAGGTGCGCAGCACGCCCAGCAGCCGGCGCATCTCGACCAGCGCCTGGCGGCCGGTGGAGGCGATCGTGCCGAGCGCCTCCTTCGCCTGCTGCGGGGAGTTGTCCAGGACGTACGCGGCGCCGTCGGCCTGGACGATCATCACCGAGACGTTGTGCGCGACCACGTCGTGCAGCTCGCGGGCGATCCTGGCCCGCTCGGCGGCGACCGCCACCTTGGACTGGGCGTCCCGCTCGCGCTCCAGCCGGGCGGCGCGGTCCTCCAGCTCGGTCAGGTAGGCGCGGCGCACCCTGGTCAGCCGGCCCCAGGCCCAGCAGAGGATGAACGGCGTGCTCATCAGCAGCGTGAGCAGCGCCGCCTCGCCGAAGGTGTACGGGCGGGTGTGGACGTCGCCGCCCTGGTCGAAGGCCGTCTTCACCAGCCTCAGCTGCCAGAAGACCAGCGGCCCGGAGGCCAGGCCGGCGGCCAGGGCCAGCCGGGAGGTCCACTTCCGGCCGAAGGCGGCGCCGGTGTAGGCGAAGACCAGGTAGGCGACCGCGGAGGCGCCCGGGACGATGTCGGCGAGCACCTGGGCGACGCCCAGGCCGGCGGCGGCGGCCACCGTGATGTCGGGGTTGCGGCGGCGGAACACCATCAGCAGCGGCAGCAGTACCGCGATCAGGATCGAGACGTCGAAGCGCCAGCCGTCGTCGGCGTAGCCGTCGCTCGGGATCAGGCCGAAGAGCAGCACGACCGCCGCCCAGGCGGCGTCGACCACCATGGGGTGACGGCGGAGCCAGGCGTTGAGTCGATGCACGTGTCCAGCGTAGGCAGTCACTCCGCATGCCCAGGTCCGCCGGTAGGGCGATCCGCTCTACTCCGTAGGTCGGAGAAGCACCTGGTCCGATTGGGAGGGCCCGCCGGCGCCGGGTAGCGTCCCGCCCCATGACTTGGATGCGGTGGGCGCCCGCCATGGACCAGGCCCTGTACGAACCCGGGCGGGGCTTCTACCGCAGGCCGGAGGGCCCGGCCGGGCACTTCCGCACCTCGGTGCACGCCTCGCCGAAGTTCGCCCGTGCGGTGGCCCGCCTGCTGCTGGAGGTTGACGCGGAACTCGGCCGTCCGGAGGAGCTGGCCCTGGTCGACGTCGGGGCCGGGCGGGGGGAACTGCTGACCGGCGTGCTGGCGGAACTGCCCGGCGAGGTGCTGGCGCGGCTGCGCCCGTACGGCGTGGAGATCGCGCCGCGCCCGGCCGGGCTGCCGTCCACAGCCCTGTGGACGGACGAGCCGCCGCGCGGCGTGACCGGGCTGCTGTTCGCCAACGAGTGGCTGGACAACGTCCCGCTGGACGCCGGCGAGGTGGACGGGGACGGGGTGCTGCGCTACGTCGAGGTGGACACCGGGACCGGCGGGCAGCGGCTCGGTGAGCCGGTCTCGGCGGCCGACGCGGCCTGGGCCGGGCGCTGGTGGCCGGCCCGGGAGCCCGGTGACGTGGTGGAGTTCGGCGGCCCCAGGGACGCCGCCTGGGCGCGGGCCGTGGCCGGGCTGGAGCGCGGGCTGGCCGTCGCCGTCGACTACGGGCACACCGCGGGGCGGCGGCCGCCGTTCGGCACGTACGCGGGTTTCCGGGACGGCCGGGAGGTGGCCCCGGTGCCGGACGGCTCCTGCGACGTCACCGCGCACGTGGCGCTGGACGCCGTCGCCGTGCCCGGTTTCCACAGCCTGTGGACGACGCAGCGGGAGGCCCTGCGCGCGCTCGGCGTGAGCGGTGAGCGCCCGGCGCTCGCGCTCGCCACCAGCGACCCGGTCGGTTACCTGCGGGCGCTGAACGGGGCGGGGGAGGGGGCCGAGCTGACCGACCCGGGCGGGCTGGGCGCCTTCGGCTGGCTGGTGCAGGCCGTCCGCATGCCGGTACCGCCGGGCCTGGAGGCACTGCCGGGATGGCAGACTCTGGGGGCATGAGGGAGACCACGGTCGGCATCGGGGCGGGAGCCGAGAACTTCACCGGCACGGCGGGCAGCACCGACATGGTGCTCAACATCGGCCCGCAGCACCCGGCCACCCACGGCGTGCTGCGGCTGCGGATGCTGCTCGACGGCGAGCGCATCGTGAGCGCGGAGCCGGTGATCGGCTACATGCACCGGGGCGCGGAGAAGCTGTTCGAAGCCCGCGACTACCGGCAGATCATCATGCTGGCCAACCGGCACGACTGGCTCTCCGCCTTCTCCAACGAGCTCGGCGTCGTGATGGCCGTCGAGCGGATGCTCGGCATGGAGGTCCCGGAGCGGGCCGTGTGGGTCCGCACCCTGCTCGCCGAGCTCAACCGGGTGCTCAACCACCTGATGTTCCTCGGCTCGTACCCGCTGGAGCTGGGCGGGATCACCCCGGTCTTCCACGCCTTCACCAGCCGCGAGGACCTCCAGCACGTGCTGGAGGAGGCCTCCGGCGGCCGGATGCACTACATGTTCAACCGGGTCGGCGGCCTCAAGGAGGACCTGCCGGCCGGCTGGCTCGGCCGGGTCCGCACCGCCGTCGCCACCGTGCGCTCGCAGCTGCCGGTCTTCGAGGACCTCGTCCTCGGCAACGAGATCTTCCGCGCCCGCACCGCGGGCGTCGGCGTCCTCACCGGGGCGCAGGCCCAGGCGTACGGCGTCAGCGGCCCGATCGCCAGGGCCAGCGGCCTCGACCTCGACCTGCGCCGCGACGAGCCGTACCTCGCGTACGGCTCCGAGGAACTGCGGCAGGTGCTCACCGTGGTCACCCGCGAGGAGGGCGACTGCCTGGCCCGCTTCGAGTGCCTGCTGGAGCAGACCCTCAACTCGCTCGACCTGGCCGACGCCTGCCTCGACAAGCTCGCCGCGCTGCCGCCGGGGCCGGTCAACCAGCGGCTGCCCAAGGTGCTCAAGGCACCCGAGGGCAGCACCTACGCGTGGACCGAGAACCCGCTCGGGATCAACGGCTACTACCTGGTCTCGCGCGGCGACAAGACGCCCTGGCGGCTCAAGCTGCGCTCGGCGTCCTTCAACAACGTCCAGGTGCTCACCGAACTGCTGCCAGGGACGCTGGTCGCGGACATGGTGGCGATCCTCGGGTCGATGTTCTTCGTCGTCGGCGACATCGACAAGTAGGGCCGGTCAGGCCTTCCTGGCCTTCTTGCCCGGGTCCGCCGGGTGCGGGGCGACCTTGCGGTCGCCCTTGGTGGCGATCCGCTCCTCGCACAGGCGGGCCAGCACGTCGTAGCCCGCCCTGCCCATCAGCTCGGTGAGTTCGGGGCGGTAGCCGACGTACACCGGCTCCGCGCCCTGGTGGGCCGCCGGGGCGCCGGTGCACCACCAGTGCAGGTCGTGGCCGCCCGGGCCCCAGCCGCGGCGGTCGTACTCGCCGATCGAGACCTGGAGGTAGCGGGTGTCGTCGGGGCGGTCGATCCAGTCGTAGGTGCGGCGGATCGGCAGCTGCCAGCAGACGTCCGGCTTGGTCTCCAGCGGCTCGCGGCCCTCCTTGAGCGCGAGCGCGTGCAGCGCGCAGCCGGCGCCGCCCGAGAAGCCCGGGCTGTTCACGAAGATGCAGGCGCCGTCGACCCGGCGGGTCTGGCGGTCGCCGTCCTCGTCCAGCATGGTGATGCCGCCGTCGGCGACGATCCGGCCCTCGGCGTCGGTGCCCTCGGCGAAGTTCTCCCACAGCTCGGGGGTCAGCCGGTCCGCGTGCGACCGGACGCGCTTCTCGTCGTCCTCGTCCGAGTAGTGCGCGCCCAGCGTGCAGCAGCCGTCCGACTCGCCGCGGCCCTCGCGGATGCCGTGGCAGCCCTGGCCGAAGACGCAGGACCAGCGGGAGGTCAGCCAGGTGAGGTCGCAGCGGAAGACCTGCTCCTCGTCGGCGGGGTCGGCGAACTCGACCCACGCGCGGGGGAAGTCGAGCGGGACCTCGTCGCGCGGGATCTCGCGGCGCAGGGTCGGCATCGCGAGGTCGACGGGGGCGGGGGCGGCCTTGGGCTTCGCCTTGGCCTTCTTCTTGGACGTGTCTGCTGGTGCCACCCGGCAAGGGTAGAACGTTCGGGGGCACAGGCGCGGTGGCGGGACCGGTGGTGGGGCCGGCGGCGGGCTCCGCGGGGGCGGTGGCGGCCGCGGTGAAGGCGGGGTGAAGAGGTCCGGCGGGCCCTGCGGGCGGCCCCGGCGGCGTGCCTAGGATGGCGGCCGGTCCGCTACGGGGTCCGGCTACGGGGTCCGCTACGGGGTCCGCTACGAGGCCCGTGACGGGTCCGCGACGGGGAGGTACGGGGATGGCAGGCGGCAGCACCGGGGAGCCCGGCCGCGCGGGCGGGGAGTTCGCCCTCAGGCCGTGGGAACTGCACGGTGAGGGACGGGAGTTCGAGCGGATCGGCGGCGAGCTGGCGAAGGCCGTCACCGCCCTGGAGCAGGGCCTCGCCGCCCTCGGCGCCCCCTGGGGGACGGACCGGCCGGGCAGCGGCTTCGCGGCCGTGTACGGTCCGGCGCGCGGAGAACTCGTCGGCGGGCTGCGCGGGGTGGCCGGACGGGTGGCCGGGGTCGGGGCCGGGCTGCACACGATGGCCGCGCGGACGGCGGACGCGGACAGCTCGGCGGCGAGCGGGTTCGGGGCGACGGCCGTGCCGGAGGCGGCAGGGGCGCCGGGCGTGCCGGGCGTTCCGGGCGTTCCGGGCCCGGCAGGGGTGCCGGGGGCAACCCCGGGGGCGGCTCCCGTCGTCCCCCAGGACATGTCGGTCTGACGGACCCGGCTCGGAGGGGGAAGCGCGTGTCCAGGAAACTGCCGGAGGAACTGGTCCCGGTGCTGGTCAGGACCGGCCGGCAGTGGCCGCAGGCCGACGAGGAGGGCCTGCGCAAGGCGGCCGGGGTCTGGCGCGAGTTCGGCCGGGAGGCCGACCGGCTCACCCGCCGCTGCGGCGAGTCCGTCCGGCGGGTCACCGCCGACAACTCCGGCCACGCCGTCGAGTCCTTCGGCGCGTACTGGCAGACCTTCAGCGGCAGCGGCAAGGGCCACCTGGACGACGCGCACAGCGCGGTCGGACTGGTCGCCGGGGCCTTCGACACGGCCGCGCGGGCCGTGGACACCTGCAAGGCCGAGATCATCGCGACCCTGAACCAGCTCGCCGCCGACCTCGGGCAGGCCGAGGAGCAGGCGGCCAGGGCCCGGGAGGAGGCCGGCCGGGTCGCCACGGCGGCCGCCGGGGGACCGGCGCGGAGCGGGGTGGTCGGCGGGCTGGAGAAGTCCGTCGGAGACCTTGCCGCCAAGGTGCGGGGCACCGCCACCGAACAGGTCGCGGCGGGCCTGGCGGCCGTCGCCGTCGAGGCCGCCGGGCTGAAGATCGGCGGGCTGCTCGCCGAACTCGGCCGCGCCATGAAGGACGCGCTGGCCGGGGTGCTCAAGGAGCCGGCCGCCGTCGCGCTGCTGAGGCTCGGCACCGCGCAGGGGACGGGGATCACCGCCGCCTCGTACCGCACCGGCGCGTTCGACCCGGTCGCCGCCGGGCTGCCCGCCGCCCTCGGCGAACCGGGCGTGCTCGGCGCGGACGGCTCCGGGCTGGTCCTGCTCGCCGGGAAGGACGGCAGGCCGCTGGTCGGCGTCCCCGGGTTGACGGTCAAGGTGGACGGGCACGGCACGCCGGTCCTCGGCCCGGACGGGCAGCCGGTCATCCTCCGCGCCGACGGCACGCCGGTGGCCGACGCCTCCGGGCTGCTGGTCGTCCCGGGGCCGGACGGCAGGCCGGTGGTCGGGGTGGCGGACCTGGCGGTCCGGCTGGACGGGCACGGGCAGCCGGTGCTCACCGACGAGGACGGGAAGGCGGTCCACGGGGTGCCGCTCGCCGGGCTGACGCCGGGCACGGACGGGCCGGGTGCTCCGGGTGCTCTGGGCGTTCCGGGCGTTCCGGGTGCTTCGGGTGCCGACAGGCCGGACGCGGGGGCGCGGACGCCCGACGGGCCGGGGGATCCGAAGACGCCGGGCGTCGTGACGGTGGCCTCGGTCACGGTGGCGGACCCGGGGACGCTGCTCGGCGGGCCGGACCCGGCGGGCGTGGCGGGCGCGCCGGCTGGTGCGACGGCGTCCGCGGCCGGGTACGTCACCGGGGGTTCGCCGGGGCAGCACCGGGCGACGGGCGGTGGCGGTGGCGGTAGCGGTGGTGGCGGCGGTGGTGGGAACTGGGCGCCGCCGGAGCGGGACACCGGGGCGCAGGCGCGGTCCGTCGCCGCGCCGGTCCGCCAGGGCGAGTGCTCGCTGGCGCTGGTCGCCGGCGTCACCGTGATGGCCACCCCCGGCGTGTTCACCGAGTTCAGCAAGCAGCGCGGACTGGCTGGGGACGGCCGCTGCAAGTCCTTCGC
>NZ_MSJQ01000153.1 GCF_014596515.1 Streptomyces sp. CBMA156 | reverse complement strand
GCGCCCGGGCGCGGGCGAGCCGCAGCCGGGCGACGGTGCGCAGCAGGCCCTGGCGGACGGCCGGGTCGTCGAGGCCGCCCGCCTCCGGTCCGGCGGCGGGCCGGGGGTCCTCCAGCAGGAGTTCGGCCGCCGCCTTGGCCCAGAGCGCGAGGTTGTCACCCTCGGCGGTGATGGTGCCCTCGACGTCCGACGCGTAGGCGGTGATCCCGTTGACCGTCAGCAGCCCCTGGGCACCGCACCGTTCGCGCGCCTCGGTGATCAGGTCCCTGGCCTGCCAGGTGGTCCAGCCCTTGGCGATGGCGACCTGCCGTTCGGCGGCGGCCGACTCCTCGGGGTCGGCCGGGTCGTGCCGCGCCCAGCGCTCGGCGGCGGCGCGGTGCAGGGCGGTCATCGCGTACGCGGTGGCGAGGCCGTCCAGCAGCGGGCCGTGGTGGGTGCGGTGGGCCCAGACCGGGACGCGCCGGTCGGGACGGGCCCCGGCGACGTCGCGGTGCTGGGCGTACCGGACGGCGGTGGCCAGCGCGGCCCTGGCCCCGCCGATCGCGGCGGCGCTCATGCACAGCTTGCCGACGGTCACCCGGCCGATCGCGGTGAGGAACCGTTTCCGCTTGCTGCCGACCGCGCTGGTGAACGTGCCGTCGTCGGCGAGCCGGCCGTGGGCGCCGGTGAGCAGCGCCTCGTACGGCAGGCCGACCCGGTCGAAGGAGGTGAGGCAGTGGTCGACCGGACTGCCGGGGCGCTCCGGCAGCGGGTCGACGGCGATGCCGGGCAGCGGGCGCCCGTCCCCGCCGGTGAGCGGGACGAGGAACAGGAAGACCCCGTGGTCGCGCCCGTCGACCCGCAGCCGTGCGGCGACCACCGCGGACTTGGGGCCGCCCGCGGGGCCGGTGTTCGGCATGAACTTCCGGGCGGACGGGCCGGGGGTGTGCAGGGTGAAGCCGCGGTCGGTCCGGTCGTAGTCGGCCACGGTCTCCAGGGCGGCGGCGTCGTTGCCGTGGCCGAGTTCGGTGCACAGGAAGGTGCCGGTCCGGTCCATCCGCAGGTAGTCGTCCAACGGGCGCTTGGGCGACCGGTCGTGGTCGAGCAGGGTGCCGAGGAACAGGTTGTAGTGGATGCCGGCGAGGACGGTGAGACCGCCGTCCACCACCGCGGTCCACTCGTGCAGGGCGGCGAGCAGCAGCGGGTCGCCGGCCAGGGCGGCCGGGTCGGTGTGGGCATTGAGCTGCCGTAACCGCCGGTAGGACGCGGCGATCCGGTCGGCCACCGGGGCTTCGGGGCGGCTGTGCAGGGCGGGGTCCGCGGTGAGCTTCCGCCAGGGCTCGTGGACGCGTTGACGGTCGGGGCCGAAGAGGAGGCGGGACAGCTCGGCGGTCGTCGGTGTCATGTAACCGATCAAAGGCCGGACGCCGCAGAGGTTACGGCCCTGTGACCGAGATCACCGCACCCGCGGGCGGTCCCGGCAGGCGGTCAGCCCCGGTACCAGGAGGCGACGATCGGGCTGTCGGCGGAGGCCGCCAGCACGGCGGCGGCTTCCACCATCTCCCGCTCCCAGTTCCGCGCCGCCTCGGCCGGCCAGGTGGTCTCCACGCAGTCCGGGCAGCAGACCTCGGCGACGGCCTCCTCCAGCCGCCGCTCCGCCGCGGTCGGCTCCGAGAGGCTCCCGACCCAGAGCGCGACGGCGGCCTCCCCCGGCGTGATCTCCCCGGACGTCAGCCGGGCCGCCGTGTGGTGCAGCCGGCAGCGCCGGGCGAACTCGTCGTCCGGGACCGGCAGGCCGAGCTCCCCCAGCGCCCGGTGCAGCAGCCCCGTCAGCTCGTCCGAGGGCTCCCCCCGGCCCTGCCGCCCCGCCAGTTCGCACAGCGCGGGCGAATCACCGCCGATGCCCTGCCCCAGCAGTCCGGCGGCGGCCATCGGCAGGTCCTCGGGGAACACCAGGCCGGCGGTGTGCCGCCAGGCCAGGGTGAATGCGGCGTCCATCGCGCCATCCTGCCCCGTCGGCCGGGGGTGCCGCCACCGAGTTCACCGCGGGCCCGGTCCGCCGCCCTTGCCGATGCGCCGCCGCCCTGCGGAAAACCGCGGGGCGCGGCGGTACGGAAACCCGCAAGCGGTTCGCCGGAAACCCGCATACCGCCGCTGACCTGCACTTTCTAGCGTGGAGACAGCCGGGGACGAGCCGTCCCCCGACCACTCTGGAGCCCCGCATGCAGCACACGATCCTCGCCGTCGCCCAGCAGCCCGCCGACGGCTTCGCCGGCTGGGCGGCCGACCTGGTGGACACCATGGGCGGCCCCGGCGCCGGCCTGGCGATCGCCCTGGAGAACCTGTTCCCGCCGCTGCCCAGCGAGGTGATCCTGCCGCTGACGGGCTTCGCCGCCGGGCAGGGCGTGATCAGCCTCGCCTCCGCGCTGACCTGGACCACCCTGGGCTCGGTCGTCGGCGCCGTCGTCCTCTACTGGCTGGGCGCCCTGTTCGGCCGGGAGCGGATGCACGCGATCTGGGCCCGGCTGCCGCTGGTCAAGGCCTCCGACCTGGAGCGCACCGAGGCCTGGTTCGCCCGGCACGGGACGAAGGCGGTGCTGCTGGGCCGGATGGTGCCGATCTTCCGCAGCCTGATCTCCGTCCCGGCCGGGGTCGAGCGGATGCCGCTGCCCGCGTTCGTCATGCTGACCACGCTGGGCAGCCTGGTGTGGAACACCGTGCTGGTGATGGCCGGGTTCCTGCTCGGGGACCGCTGGGACGTGGTGGAGACGTACGTCGGCCTGCTCTCCAAGGCGGTCCTGGTGCTGGTCGTGGTGGCCGTGACCGGGTACGTGGTGATGCGCTGGCGCGGACGCAACGCCACCGCCCAGCACCGCCGCGCCCGGTGAGCGCACCGGCCCACCCCGCAGTCCCGACCGACCCAGAACGCCCGGACCGCCCCGCACCCCCGGCCAGCCCCGTAGGCTCGGCCCCCGTGCAGGGGGCCCAAGCAGACCGGACGTCATGGCCGCGCCGCGCGGCGGGAGCCCTGCTCGGCTGCCCGAGCGCCGCGCTCGCCGCCCTGTACCTGCTGCCGGCGGCCGCCGCCCTCGGCCCCTTCCTGCTCTGGCCGCGCACCCGCCCGTACGCGGCGCAGAGCCTGCTGTCCGGGGTGCGCCGCCTCGCCGCCCTCGAACGGGCCCGGCGCCGCGCGTTCTTCGGCGACCGCTTCCCCCGCCACTACCGCACGGACGACCGCAGGCTGCTGCGCTACCTGCTGGTGCGCAGCGGCGGCGGGCTGGTCACCGGGGTGGTGCTGGCCCTGCTGGCCTTCGGCGCGGGGCTGGCCGTGCTGCTGGTCGGCGGGGTGCTGCGCGGCTCGCTGGGCTGGGAGGAGCTGGCGACCCAGGCGCTGCTGGGCGGGGTGCTGCTGTTCCTGGCCGTACAGGGCCTGGTCTCGCTGGCCGCGCTGGACGCCCGGCTCGCCCGCGAGTGCTTCGGGCCGTCCGAGGCCGAGCTGCTGCGCCGCCGGATCGCCGAACTCGCCGACAGCCGGGCGGCGGTGGTGCAGGCGGTGGACGCGGAGCGGCGACGGATCGAGCGGGACCTGCACGACGGGGTCCAGCAGCGGGTGGTGGCGCTGGCGATGCTGGTGGGCCGGGCGCGGCGCGGCCTGGACCGCCGTCAGGACCCGGAGCGGACGGAGGCGCTGCTGCGCCAGGCGCACCGGGAGGCCCAGGAGGTGCTGACCGAACTGCGCGAGGTGGCCTGGCGGGCGTACCCGTCCGCGCTGGACACCCTGGGGCTGGAGGAGGCGCTCGGCGGGGTGGCCGAGCGGTGCGCGATCCCGCTGCGGCTGCGCTACGAGGTGGCCGGCCCGCTGCCCGAACCGGTGCGCACGGCGGCCTACTTCGTGGTGTCGGAGTGCGTCACCAACGCCGCCAAGCACTCCGCCGCCTCGACGGTCTCGGCCCACCTGTCCGCGGCGGGCGGCCTGCTCACGGTGCGGGTGGAGGACGACGGCGACGGCGGCGCGGACCCGTCGGGCAGCGGCCTGACCGGGCTGCGCGGACGGGTCGCCGCGCTGGACGGTACCCTCCACGTCCACAGCCCCGCCGGGGGGCCGACCGTCATCACCGCGGAGCTGCCATGCGCGTGACCCTCGCCGAGGACTCGACCCTGCTGCGGGAGGGGCTGGTCCGCCTGCTCGCCGAGGAGGGGCACCAGGTGCTGGCCGCGGTCGGCGACGCGGCCGCGCTGACGGCGGCGGTGGCGCGGGAGCGGCCGGACGTCGTGGTGGTGGACATCCGGATGCCGCCGACCCACACCGACGAGGGGCTGCGGGCCGCGGTGGAGATCCGCGAGCGCTGGCCCGGGGTGGGCGTGCTGGTGCTCTCCCAGCACATCGAACGCGGGTACGCGGCCCGGCTGCTGGACGCGGGAGCGGAGCGGGTCGGCTACCTGCTGAAGGACCGGGTGGCCGAGGTCGAGGAGTTCCTGGACGCCCTGGTGCGGGTCGCGGCGGGCGGCACGGCGATCGACCCGGAGGTGGTCCGCCGGCTGGTGGTGCACACCACCCGCACCGACCCGCTGGCCCTGCTCACCCCGCGCGAGCGCAGCGTCCTGGAGGCGCTCGCCGAGGGCTGGACCAACGCCGCCATCGCCCAGCGGCTGCACGTCTCGCAGAGCGCGGTGGAGAAGAACCTCAACGCGGTCTTCGACAAGCTGGACCTGCCCCGCACCACCGACCACAACCGCCGCATCCTGGCCGTCCTGCACTACCTGGGGGCGTAACCGTCCGGGCCGGCCGGCGGCGCGGTCGCGCGGGGCCGGCCGGCCCGTTCGGTCAGTCGGCCACCACCGTGGACGGGGTTCCGCCCGTGACGGCGAGGAGTTCCCGGTAGCTCATCGGCACGACGGTGTGCGGGTGTCCGGCGGCGGCCCAGAGCACCTCGTACGCTTCGAGGGCCGTGTCGACGACGGTGCGCAGCGGTGCCGGGTGGCCGGTCGGGGCGACGCCGCCGATGGCCTGGCCGGTGGCCTCGCGGACCTGGGCGGCGGTGGCGCGCTCGATCGGTCCGGTGCCCAGCCGCCCGGCCAGATGGGCGGTGTCGACCCGGTGGGCGCCGCTGGTCATCACCAGCAGGGGCGCACCGTCGCAGACGAACACCAGGCTGTTGGCGATGGCGCCGGCCTCGCAGCCGAGCGCGGCGGCGGCCTCGGCGGCGGTGCGGGCGGAGTCGGGCAGGACGCGGATCTCGCCGGGGACGCCGGCCGCCGCCAGCGCTTCGGCGACGGCCTGGCTGCGGGTGGGGAGGGAGGAGGTCATCGGCCCATCATGCCGTCCGCGCCGAGGAGTTCCGTACCGGCGGGGTCCCTCTCGTCGGCCTGCCGCGCCGAGGCGCGCCCGACGGCGCTCAGCACCGCCCGGACGCCCGCGGTGAGCACCGAGGCGTCCCGTCCGACGCCCCACACCACCCGGCCGCCGGAGCCGTCCTGGCTGCCAGGGGCACCGGAGCCGTCCGGGCCGCCCACCCTGGCCTCCACGTACGCGACCGCGTCCCGCCCCGGGCCCACCGCGTGCTCGCTGAAGGAGAGGATCTCCACGCCCACCGCGTCGGCGACCGCGTCCAGCGGCCCGGCGCCCGTCCCCCGGCGGCCGTCGACCTCGGCCCAGTCGTCGCCGACCCGCCACCGCCGCCCGGCTCCCGCGTCCAGGTACTCGGCCCTGAACAGCCCGTACAGCTCCTCGGCCGTCACCTCCCGCCCGCTGTCGTCGGTGGCCTCCTGCACCACCCGGGCGAACTCGATCTGGAGGCGCCTGGGCAGCTCCAGCCCCTCACCGGCGTGCAGCAGATAGGCGATCCCGCCCTTGCCGGACTGGCTGTTGACCCGGATCACCGCCTCGTAGTCCCGCCCGAGGTCGGCCGGATCGATCGGCAGGTAGGGCACCGACCAGGGCGCCTCCCGCTCCGGGACGCCCAGTTCGGCGGCGGTCGCGGTGTGCCGGGCGAGGCCCTTGCGGATGGCGTCCTGGTGGGTGCCGGAGAAGGCGGTGTGCACCAGGTCGCCCGCGTACGGGTGCCGCTCGTGGACGGGCAGCCGGTTGCAGTGCTCGACGGTGCGCCGGATCTCGTCGATGTCGGAGAGGTCGAGCATCGGGTCGACGCCCTGGGTGTGCAGGTTGAGCGCCAGGGTCACCAGGTCGACGTTGCCGGTCCGCTCGCCGTTGCCGAACAGGCAGCCCTCGACCCGCTGGGCGCCCGCGAGCACGGCCAGTTCCGCGCAGGCGACGCCGGTGCCGCGGTCGTTGTGCGGGTGGACGGAGAGGATCACCGCCTCGCGCCGTTCCAGGTGGCGGTCCATGTACTCGATCTGGTCGGCGTACACGTTGGGGGTGGCGATCTCGACGGTGGCCGGCAGGTTGTGCACGACGGGCCGCTCCGGGCTCGCGTCCCAGAGCCGGGTCAGGCCGTTGCAGACCTCCAGGACGTAGTCCGGCTCGGTCAGGTTGAACACCTCGGGCGAGAACTGGAACCGCAGGCCGTCGCGGCCCTCCCCGAGCCTGGCCATCAGGGTCGCGGCCTCGGTGATCAGCGCCCGCAGTTCCGCGCGCTCCTTGCCGAGGACGACCTCGCGCCACTGCGGCGCGGTGGCGGTGTAGAGGTGGACGACCACCCGGGGCAGGCCGGCGACGGCCTCGAAGGTGCGCTCGATCAGGTCGGCCCTGGCCGCCGTGAAGACCACCACGGTGACGTCCTCTGGGACGGCCCCCGGGGTGGTGGCCAGTTGGCGGACGAAGTCGAAGTCGGTCCGGCTGGCGGAGGGGTAGCCGACCTCGATCTCCTTGAAGCCCATGGCCAGGAGCAGGTCGAACATCCGCTGTTTGCGCGCCGGGTCCATCGGCTCGGCGAGCGCCTGGTTGCCGTCGCGCAGGTCGACGGGCACCCACAGTGGCGCCCGCTCGGTCCGCCGGCCGGGCCAGCGGCGCAGCAGGGCCGGCACGTGCACCCGCTCGTGGGCGGGGCGGTAGCGGTGGGAGGGCATGGTGCCGCCGCGCTGGGGGTTCCAGGCGGGGGCGCCGGCCGGGACGGGCCCGGCAGGGGCGGGCCCTGCGGGAACGTGGTGGGTCGGGAATCGTGCGGACGATCGCATGAACGGTCCTCATCGGCAGGCATCGGCAGGTACCGGAGACCGGCAGGACGGCGCCCCGCAGCGGGGTGCCGGTCCGGTCACGCCCCGCTGCGGCCACCAAGAAGAAGGCCTCCCGGGGGGAGCGTCCACGGCTGCATGCCGGGTAGACTAACCACGACACAAGTCCTCAGACAACCTGACAGGTGAAACCGATGACCGCGCTCCGCCCCTCCCCCCTCGCCGAACAGGCCGCCGCGCGGCTGGAGGAGCAGATCCGGGCCGGGCAGTGGCCGGTGGGCGGCAAGCTGCCGGGCGAGGTGGCGCTGGCCAAGGAGCTGGGCGTGGGCCGCTCGACCGTCCGGGAGGCGCTGCGCACCCTCGCGGCGGCCGGGATGGTGCAGAGCCGTCAGGGCTCCGGGGTGTTCGTCACGGCCGACCGGCCCACCGGGGACTGGGCGTCCCGGCTGCGCCGCGCCGAGCTGGCGCACGTCTACGAGGTGCGGACGGTGGTGGAGGTGCAGGCAGCCCGGCTCGCGGCCGTCCGCCGCACCGAGGCGGACCTCGTCGCGCTCGACGCCGCGCTGGCGGTCCGCCGGGCGGCGGGCGGGGCTGGCGACGCCGCCTTCGTGGACGCGGACATCGCGCTGCACACCGCCGTGGTGGCGGCGGCGCACAACCCTGTCCTGGATGACCTGTTCGCCCAGTTCGCCCCGGTCCTGCGCGAACAACTGGTCGTCCTGGTCGGCCTGTTCGGGCTGCGCGCGGAGGACCCCGACCACGGCTACGGCTCGCACGCCGACCTCGTCCTGGCACTGCACGACGGCGATCCCGAGGCGGCCGGGCAGGTGCTGGCGGCGGAGCTGGAGGCCACCCGCTCGCGCCTGCTGACCCACTGAGCGACGCCCGGCAAGAACACCCTCCAGGACGCCCACCGCCCCGCCGAGTACCTTCCGGCGGGGCGTCACACACTTTTCACACCCCGGCCATTCGCCGGCCGCGCGTCGCATTGACACTGTGTCAAGCAAGTCCGGAACCGCCTGCTCCGCATACATACAGTCAACGAATGAATGACATTGTGCCCATCGCGTGCGCAAGCACGGATCAGGCGGCGAACGGATTTTCACTTCAATCACACGGTGCGACTAGTATCGCTTCGTCAAAAATCCCGTGCCCGGACGGCCCGCCCCTCACCGGCCGGCCGCCAGCCTCAAGGAGTCAGCTCTGCGCGCGCGTGCGAATCGGCGGCCCCCGACGCCGAAGGGCCCCCGCAGGCGTCCACGCCTGTCCCTGCGGACGGCGCTGCTCGTCCTGGCCGTCGTCCCCAGCATCGCCCTGGTCGCCCTCTGGGCCGTGACCAGTGGTGAGACCATTTCCGACTTCCAGCGACTGGCCGACCAGGCCACCGTCGCGCAGAAGGCCGGTCAGCCCTCCAACGTCGTCTACTACAACCTCCAGGAGGAGCGCCGGCTCAGCGCCGAGGCGCTCGCCAGGCCGGGCTCCAACGCCGACCAGCTGCGCCGCCAGCGGCAGCTGACCGACGAGGCCGTGCGGCAGTTCCAGTCCCTCTCCTCGGCGGCCGCCGACAACGCCCCGGCCGAGGTCCTCGCCTCCGTCACCGAGGCGCGCCAGGCCCTCGGCAAGCTGGCCGAGCAGCGTTCCGCGGTCGACCGCGCCACCACCGACCAGCAGAGCGTCTTCACCTACTACACCGACCTGATCAGCGTCGACATGCAGCTGTTCACCGCGCTCAGCCGGGTCGACACCGGCGAGGTCACCTGGCTGTCCAAGACCCTGGTCAACGCCTTCTGGGCCAAGGAGATGATCTCCCGCGAGGACGCCATCCTGGCCCGCGGCTGGCCCGGCGGGCGGCTGTCCACCGCCGACTACCAGCAGGTCCAGCAGCTGATCGGCGCGCAGGACCACCTGCTCAACGTCCAGGTCATCCCGTACGTCCCGGACGGCGAGGCGCAGGCCTGGCGCGACCTGGTCAACAGCCCGTCCTGGCAGGGCAAGGCCGCCGTCGAACAGGCCCTGCTCAAGCCCACCGCCGCCGACGCCAACGGCACCGTCAAGCTCCCGGCGACGCAGGACCAGTGGCGCCAGGCCGTCGACGGGCTCAACCCGGCGCTGGTCAAGGTGATCGAGGTGCGCACCGACGGCATCATCGAGGTCGCCAAGTCCGCCATCATCGGCATGCTCACCCGCGTCGTGCTGACCACCGCCATCGGCCTGATCACCGTCGTCGCGGTGATCATCGCCTCCTGGCGCCTGAGCCGCTCGCTGCGCCGCCGCATCAAGGACCTGCACACCCAGGCCGAGGAGATGCGGCGCACCCTGCCCGAGGTGGTCGACCGCCTCGGCCGCGGCGAGCAGGTCGACGTCGAGGCCGAGACCCACGCCATCGCGGAGGGCTCACACGGCACCGGCACCGACGAACTGGCCCAGCTCGGCCAGGCCCTCAACCAGGCCCGCTCCTCCGCCCTGGAGGCCGCCGTCGGCCAGGCCGAGCAGCACCGCGGCTTCGAGCGGCTGCTCCAGCGCATCGCCCGCCGCACCCAGCTGCTGATCGGCCGCCAGCTGCGCAAGCTGGACGAGCTGGAGCGCAAGCACGACGACCCGGAGGTCCTGGAGGGCCTCTTCGACCTCGACCACCTCACCGCCCGCCTGCGGCGCTACGAGGAGAACCTGGTCATCATGGCCGGCGGTCAGCCGCAGCGGCGCTGGCGCAAGCCCGTCCCGCTGCTGGACGTGCTGCGCGCCGCCCAGGGCGAGGTGCAGGACTATCGCCGGATCTCGATCGACATCGAGGGCCACCCGTGGCTCTCCGAGCGGGCCGTCGGCCCGGTGGCCCACGTGCTCGCCGAACTGATGGAGAACGCCACCACCTTCTCCAAGCCGCCCACGCCGGTCGAGGTGCGGGCCGCCATGGTCGGCCGCGGGCTCGCGATCGAGATCGAGGACCGGGGCCTGGGCATGGACCCGGAGCAGTACGACGCGGCCAACGAGCTGATGAGCCGCCCGCCGCGCACCGACGTGCTGGCCAGGGCCGACGACATCCGCCTCGGCTTCTACGTGATCTCCCGGCTGGCCTCGCTGCACGGGCTGAAGATCGAGTTCCGCCCGTCCGCCTTCGGCGGCACCCGGGTGGTCGTGCTCGTCCCGGACGAGCTGGTCATCGAGGGCGACACCGGGCTGCCGGACGGCGCCGGCGGCACGGCCACCGAGCCGATCCCGCTGGTGCGCCGCTCGCGCCGGGCGGTGCGCTCGGCCTCCGACGAGACGCCCGCCCCGGTGCCGGCCGGTCCGCCGGTCGCGCCGGTGGAGTCCTTCCCCCAGGGCGACTTCGCCCCGCAGGCGGCTCCGCTGCCGCTGCCCGTGACGGGTGCCGGGGTGGAGGCGGGGCCTGAGACCACCGTCCAGGACATGCCGCTGCCGGAGGCTCCGTTCCAGCCGCCCGTCATCCAGCCGCTCCCGCTGCCGGTGCCGGTGCCGGCGCCGGTGCCCGCGGACGGCCCGGAGGCCTTCCCGGCCGCGCCGTTCGCGGCGCGTCAGGAGTTCCCGGCGGCTCAGGCGTTCCCGGCGCAGCCGGAGTTCCAGCCGGAGTTCCAGCCGGAGCCGGCGTTCACGGCGGAACAGGCGTTCGCCGCGGAGCAGCCGCTCCCGGTGGAGCAGCCCTCCCCGGCGTACCCGGCCGAGCCGTCGTACGGCACCGGGCAGCCGTTCGGCACCGAGCAGCCGTACGGTGCTGAACCGCCGTTCGCCCCGGAGCCGTCGTACGGGTCGGAACACCCCTTCCAGCCGGAGCAGCCGATCGAACACAGCTCCCCGGCCGACCCGGCACCCGCCCAGGGGGCCACGGCCTACCCGGACATCGCCTACGCCAGGGTCACCGAGGCCGAGGCGCCGTACGCCGACGAGCAGTACCGCCCGGCCGACCACTACCGGCTGGCCGAGCGGCGCCGGCGCCGCGAGTACCAGACCTCGGTGCCGTTCAGCCCGGCCGAGAACAGCCAGCCCCCGCTGCCGCAGCGCGTCCGGCAGGCGAGCCTGGCCGCCGAGCTGCGGGTGCCGCCGCCGGACCGGCCGCAGTGGGTCGAGCGCCCCGCCGAGGAGGCCGCGCAGCCCGCGGGCCCGTTCCAGCGCACCGAGCGGCGCTCGGGTGCGGCGATCGGCGCCT
Source organism: Streptomyces sp. CBMA156 (assembly GCF_014596515.1). GTDB lineage: Bacteria > Actinomycetota > Actinomycetes > Streptomycetales > Streptomycetaceae > Kitasatospora. Next base: position 14,215 of record NZ_MSJQ01000153.1, on the reverse strand, counting down.
TCCAGCGCCAGTCCCGCGCCGCCCGGGCCCAGGACAGCGGTGAGCACCCGCTGCCCGCGCCCGCCACCCCGCCGGTCCCCTCCCCCGCACCCGAGCCCGCCCCGGCCCCCTGGGCCCTCCCGGCCGCGGACTCCCGAACCACACGAACGGATGAGCAGTCATGAACCGCACGATCGCCACCCACCAGGATCTGGACTGGCTGCTGGACGGACTCGTCGACTCGGTGCCCGGGACCAGGAACGCCGTCCTCCTCTCCGACGACGGACTCGTGGTCAGCCACTCCCGCACCATCGAGCGGGCCGACGCCGAGCGCCTGGCCGCCGTCGCCACCGGCCAGCAGAGCCTGGCCCGCGGCGTCGGCGCGCTGTTCGACGGCGGCCCGGTGCACCAGGTGATCGTCGAGCTGGCCGAGTGCTGGCTGTTCATCATCGCCGCCGCCCAGGGCACCCACCTGGCCGTGGTCGCCTCCCAGGAGGTGGACGCCGAGGTGATGTCCGTCGCGATGCACACCCTGGTGCAACAGGTCGGCCAGAAGCTCAGCACCCCGGTCCGCCAGGACGGCGCGTCCGCCGCCCCCGGCGCCCCCGGTTCCTTCGACGCCTTCGCCGCCAGGAACCGGGGCTGACGCGGGTGGAACCGTACGGGAACGACGCCTGGGGGGACGGCCGCGGCGACGGCCGGCAGGCCGGCCCGCCGTCCGGTCAGCAGCCCGGTCCGCAGTCCGGTCCGCAGCCCGGCTGGGACGACCGCTGGCGGCGCGGCTCGGTGCCGCACTGGAGCGAGCTGGAGGAGGAGGACGCGGAGGACGAGACGGGCAGCATGGTGCGCCCGTACACGATCACCCGCGGCCGGACCGCGCCCGAGCGCGACGACCTCACCCTCATCACCGTGCTCACCACGGTCGAGGAGGAGGCCGAGGCGGCCCTGGCGCGGGGCAGCCGCGCCGGTGCCCGCGGCCTCCAGCCCGAACACCGGCTGATCCTCGAACGCTGCCGGCGCCCGGTGGCCGTCGCCGAGGTGTCGGCGGGCCTGGACCTCCCGGTCTCGGTCACCAAGATCCTGCTGGGCGACCTGGTCGCCCAGGGCCTGCTGAAGGCCCGGGCGCCGCTCTCGGTGGCCCGGGCCGCCGGGGGCGTGGACCTCGGCCTGCTCACGGCCGTACGCGAAGGACTCCGGAGACTCTGAACATGGCCACACCCCACTCCGCCATCGGCCCCGCCGCCGCCCCGGTCGCCCCGGCCGCCGTCAAGATCCTCATCGCGGGCGGCTTCGGCGTCGGCAAGACCACCCTGGTCGGCTCGGTCAGCGAGGTCACCCCGCTGCGCACCGAGGAGTACCTGACCCGGGCCAGCGTCGGCGTCGACGACCTGTCCGGCGTCGACCAGAAGACCACCACCACCGTCGCGCTCGATTTCGGCCGGATCACGGTCAGCCCCGAGCTGGTCGTCTACCTGTTCGGCACGCCCGGCCAGGAGCGCTTCTGGTTCATGTGGAACGACCTGGTCAACGGCGCCCTCGGCGGGATCGTCATCGCCGACACCCGCCGGCTGGACACCAGCTTCGCCTCGATCGACTTCTTCGAGAGCCGGGGCATCCCGTTCGTGGTCGCGATCAACTGCTTCCACAACACCAACACCCGCACCCCCGACGAGATCAGGGCCGCACTCGACCTCGACCCGCAGGTGCCGATGCTGCTCGGCGACGTGCGCGAGCGCACCTTCGGGCGGGACCTGCTGCTGGCCCTGGTCGACCACCTGATGGACCTCGCCGCCGCACCCGTCGGCTGAACCGGCGCCGGCCGGGCCTCCCCGCCCCGGCCGGCCGCCCTCCGCACCTCTGGACTTCTGAACTTCCCTTCGGAGCACACCTCATGACCACACCCCTGCGCGTCCTCGTCCACGGCGGCGGCATCGGCGGCCTCACCCTCGCCACCGCCCTGGCACGGCGCGGCCACCACGTCGACGTCGCCGAGCTGCGCGAGCAGCCGGAGGCCCTCGGCGTCGGCATCATCCAGCCGTCCAACGCCCTGCACGTGATGCGCGAGATCGGCGTCCTGGACGACTGCCTGGCGGCCGGCTTCGAGTGGGAGGTGCTGACCATCTGCGACCCGGCCGGCGCCACCCTCGCGAAGATCCCGCAGCCCCGGATGGGCGACGCCCCGTCCAACAACGGCATCCCGCGCCCCGCGCTGGCCCGCGTGCTCGCCGACGCCGCCGCGAAGGCGGGCGCCACGGTCCGCTTCGGCACCACGATCGACACCCTGCGCGAGGACGCCGACGGCGTCGAGGTCACCCTCACCGACGGGCACGGCGCCCGCTACGACCTGGTCGTCGGCTTCGACGGCATCGGCTCGCCGCTGCGCCGCCGCCTGTACGGCGAGAAGTACCTCCCCGAGTACACCGGCTTCGCCAACTGGCGTGTCACGCTGCCTCGTTCGCCCGAGGTGCGGGGCGTGGTGATGTCCTCGGGCAACCTCAGCGCCAAGGCGCTGCTCACCCCGATCAGCGCGGAGCAGATGTACCTGGGCTCGGTCTTCGCCGAGGCCGAGGACTTCCGTCCGGACCCGGAGCGCGCCCACGAGCAGCTGCGCGAGCGGCTGGCCGGCTTCGGCGGCCCGATCGCCGAGGCGCTGGCGCAGATCACCGACCCGGACGCGGTGGTCTACTCGCGGATCTCCCAGGTCACCGTCGAGGAGCCCTGGCACGTCGGCCGGATCGTCCTCGCCGGCGACGCCGCCCACGCCTCCACCCCGCACCTGGCGCAGGGCGCCGCGATGGCCGTCGAGGACGCCCTCGTGCTCGCCCTGAGCCTGGACGCGGCCGACACCGTCCCGGCCGCGCTCACCGCCTGGGAGGAGCGCCGCCGCCCGCGCGCCATGTGGGTGCAGGCGCTGTCCCGCGCCGTCCTCAAGCAGGAGACCGGCACCGCGACCACCCCGGAGGAGGACGAGCTCCTCAAGGTCGGCATCCCGGGGGCCGCGCACGTCCTCGTGCGGCCGTACTGACGGCTCCGGCCGTAGCCGTGCCCCGCCCCGACCGGTCCCGCCGGTCGGGGCGGTCTTGTGCCGCACCGGATCACGGGGCAGGCTGACGGCCGTCCGGTCAGCCGACGCCTGGGGGTACGGTGCCGTCCCTGTTCCGCATGCTCGACCTGCACGAGGCCGTGGAGCGCGAACGGCAGGACGCGCACGGGCGGTTGTTCGTCTCCGACTACAACGGCGGGCACCCGTACGTCGCCGACTACCTGGGCCCGCTCGCCGACACCCCGCCGTACCTGCTCGGCGACGTCACCCGGTACTCCGCGATCGACGAGGACCGCGCGCTGCGGGCCAAGATCGCCCGGCTGCACCGCGAGTACGACGACGCGGAGTACGGGCCCGGCCAGGTGATCCCGGCGGGCGGCTCCAGCAGCCTGCTCGGCACCTTCTGCACCTGGCTGCACCTGAACGGCGTGCGGCGCGTCCACTACCTGCCGCCCGTCTACTACAAGTTCGCCTACTTCTTCCGGCAGTTCGGCATCGAGCCGGTCCGGGTGAGCGAACTGCACGCCCGGCAGCCCGGCTTCGCCCCGGAGCTGCCCGCGGAACGCACGGTGCTCCTGCTCACCGATCCGCTCTGGTACGCCGGGCAGCCCGTCCCGGCCGGGGTGATCCGGCGGATCGGCGAGTGGCAACGGGCCACCGGGTCACTGGTGTTCGTGGACGGCACCTTCCAGTACCTGCGCTGGGACGGCGGCCGGCGCGAGGAGAGCACCGCCCTGCCGGCCGACCTCACGGTGCGGATGGTGTGCCCCACCAAGTACCTGTCCATCCACGGCTACCACTGCGCCCACCTGCTGGTGCCCGAGCGGCTGCGCGAGCCGCTCGCCGAGCTGCACATCAACCTGCACGGGGACGTCACGGTGGCCGACCGCCTGTTCGCCCACCGCGCCGCCGACCTGATGCTCGACGGGGAGGGCAACCGGCGGCTGGTCGAGCACGTCCGGGCCAACCACCGGCGGATCCTCCGCAGCGGCGCGCTCCGGGACCGCGCACCGGTGGACACCGGGTACTTCCTGTTCGCCCGGCCCGCCGCGCCGGCCGAGCGGCTGCTCGCACTCGACGAACGGCACTTCGAACTCACCGGCCGCGAGGGGTTCGTCCGGATCAACCTGCTGAACGAAGCGGCGCTGGACGGGCTGACGACGCTCGCCCGGTGATCTGGTCGCGCCGGTCCCACACCGCCTTGGAGATCCGGGCGATCAGCCGGGCCGCCGGGTCGGTGCGGTCCGTGCCGTCGGCGAGCGGACCGGTGTAGCAGACGGCGATCAGGTACGGCGGGCAGTCGGCCGACTGGACGAGCCCGACGCTGAGCCGGACGCCGGGGAACCAGCCGTTCTTGAAGGCGATCCGGGTGTCGGCGGGCAGACCGGCGGCCAGGTCCACCCGGAACTCGTTGCGTTCGAGGAGCGCGAGCAGCTCCGGCTCGCCGGCGAGCGAGCGCAGCAGCCTGACCAGGTCGTGGGCACTCACCCGGTTGTGCACGCCCTGGGCACGCGCCGCGTAGTCCTCGATCCCGCGCGGGGTCGCGCTGCGGGTGGCTCCGGCACGGCGCCAGACGTCCGCGACGGCCTGCCGGGTGGTGCGGGCCAGGCAGATGTTGGTGGCGAGGTTGGAGGAGTGGGTGATCATCCGCTCGGCGAGCAGCCGGAGGGGGACGTGGGTGCCGAGCAGTTCCCAGGGCAGCGGGTCGCTGTCCCAGTCCGGGTCGTTGCCGAACTCGCCGCCCACGACGGACGCGAAGCGGTTCACCACCGGCACCTCCGCGTCGAGGTTCACCCCGCCGCGGCAGAGTGCGGCGAGCACCGCGACCTTCATCGTGCTCGCGGCGTCGTGCAGTTCGTCCGGGTCGCGGACGTACACCGGATCGGAGTCACCCACCCAGGGGGCCACCACCACAGAGAGCATGGGGGAAGGGTAGGGGAGACCGGGCCCGGAACCCGACGGTTGCGGCGTACGACACGAGCACTCGTCCGCCTCCGCCGGGAGCGGCCGGGAGCGGGAGGCCGGACGGTCCGGCCTCCCGCTCCCTCAGCCCTCCGCCGTGTCAGTCGACGTAGCAGGTGTCAGTTGACGTAGTAGCTGAACCCGAGCGTCGCCGCGGTCATCCCGGCGGCCACCTCCCGGGTCACCGTGCCCTGACAGTTCGGCGCGGAGTACACGTCGACCGCCACGTCCGTGAGGTTCTCGACGATCACCGGCGACAGGGTCGGGTAGCAGCCCCGCGCCGGGTTCTGCTTGACCACACCGTTCACGACCAGGGTTCCCGTCGCGGCCTGGGCCGGAACGGCGAGTGCGAGCACTCCGGCGGCGGCCAGCATCCCTGCCGCTGCGAATCGACGACGCATGACTGTCTCTCCCTTGCTTCCGCGGGCGCACGATCGATTGCGGCACCCGTCCAGGCCATGGATTCCCCCGACGCCGCGCTCGTGCCGGAACGGCCCGCCGCAATCCCCCGAACCGCCGAAGCCCGGCCTCCTCCGGCGGCCGGTGCCGGGGGCGGGCCCGTGACCTGTGAGGATGGGGGCGGGCCGCCACCGGGGCGGCGACGGCGAGCGGCACGAGGGAGCAGTCGGGTGTCTGGGCAGGGACCGCGGGGCCTGGTCGAGCGGATGGAGCACCACCAGGTGGTGATCTACCTCGCTGCGATGGCGGCCGGCGGGCTGCTGGGGTGGCTGGCGCCGTCCGCCGGGCCCGGGCTGGAGCACGCCATCAACCCCGTCCTCGGCCTGCTCCTGTTCGTGACCTTCCTCCAGGTCCCCGCCGCCGAGCTGCTGCGGTCCCTGCGCGACGGCCGCTTCCTCACGGCCGCGCTGGTGGTGAACTTCCTGGTGGTGCCGCTCGTGGTGGCCGCGATGTTCGCGTTCCTGCCCGCCGACCGGGCCGTGCGGATCGGCGCGCTGCTGGTGCTGCTGTGCCCGTGCGTGGACTACGTCATCGTCTTCTCCGGCCTGGCCGGCGGCTCCAACCGCCGCCTGCTGGCCGCCACCCCGCTGCTGCTGGTGGCCCAGATGGTGCTGCTGCCCGGGTTCCTCTACCTCTTCATGGGGCCGGAGCTGGCCGACGCCGTCGAGGCCGGACCGTTCGTCGGGGCGTTCGTCTCCCTGATCGTCGTCCCGCTCGCCGCGGCGTGGCTGCTCCAGGCCTGGGCCGCGCGCCGGCCCGCCGGGCGGCGGGTGTCCGACGCCGCGACCACCACGATGGTGCCGCTGATGGCCGCGACCCTGCTGACCGTCGTCGCCTCCCAGGTCCCCAAGCTCGGCGGCAGCCTCGGCGACGTCGCCGGTGTCATCCCCTTCTACGTCCTGTTCCTGGTCGTGATGGCCTTCGCGGGGAAGGCCGTCGCCCGGCTGTTCCGCCTCGACGCCGGGGCCGGGCGCGCGATCGTCTTCACCGGCGCGACCCGCAACTCCCTGGTCGTGCTGCCCCTGGCGCTCGCTCTGCCGGGCTCCCTCGCGCCGGCCGCCTCCGTGGTCGTCACCCAGACCCTCGTCGAGGTCCTCGGCATGCTCGTCTACGTCCGGCTCGTTCCCCGTCTGGTCCCCTCCTGATGGCCACATGACCGCCGCCTGACCGTCGCCCCCGGGCCGGCCGGGGGCGGCGGGCCGTCAGGGCAGGTAGGTGCGCCAGCAGCTGGCGGTCGGCGAGGGGGTGGCGGGGCCGCTCGCGGTCGGCGAGGCGGAACCCGGCTCGCCGCACGGGCTCGGGGGGACGCCGGGGCCGACGAAGGACACCCCCCGCACGTCGTAGGGCCCCTGCTCGTACCAGCCGTGGAAGTACACCGTCAGCTCGGTGGTGCCGGGCCCGGTGGTGACCCGTACCGTCAGGTCGTTCCAGTCGCGCTCGTCCGACCAGGCGGCGGTGGGCGCGGTGCCCGCGCCGGAGACGCCGACGAACGCGTACGGGCCGCGCACCGAGGCGGTCAGCGTGTAGGCGGAGTCCGGCTGGACCCTGACCTTCTGGGTGCAGCCCGCGTAGCTGTCGGCGGTCGGCCGGCCGGTGGTGTAGTGCTCGTGCGGGATGGTGCTCCGCGACGTGGTCGGCTCGCAGTCCCAGATCCACGGGTAGGAGTCGAACCGCCCGTTGACGATCAGTTCGACGTTCGGCAGGGCCACCGTCGCCGAGGCGGCCAGTCCGACGGTGGAGCCGGCCACCGCGAGCACGGCGGTGGCGAGGCCGAGGGGCAGGGCGGCGCGGCCGCGCCGGTGAGTCGGGCGGTTCCGGTGGGTCTGGCGGTTCCAGTGGGTCTGGCGGGTGTGTGCACGCATGCCGTCTCCGGGTGGGAGTGCCGATGGGGGCAGCGGTGCGAGGGAGTGGAGCACACCCTGGGGGACGGCGCCCGCCGCCGTCAAGGGAGGCGGCCGGGGTGCCGTTCCGGCGCCGCCGGGCCGCCGGGCCGCCGGGCCGCCGTCACCGAACCGCCGCCGATTCGAGGCCGTCCCCGTACTTCGGCGGGCCGCGGCCGCGGGGCATCCTGGCCGGGGGTGGGTGCATGGGCGCACAGGAGCGGGAGGACGGCCGCGCGGAGCGGTCCGGCGCGCGGCTGACGGCGCTGCTCGTCGGGCTGGTCGCGGCCGGCGCGGCGGTCGGCATGCTCCTCGGGGTCGGCGTCTTCGGTCTGGTGACGGTCCTGTCCCTGGTGCGCCGCGTCGTCGCCTGCTTCCTGCGCGGCTGCTGACTCCGCGCCGGACATCGCAAAGGCCCCGTCAAGTCACAGCAGGCCACACGGGGTTCGCCGGAGCGCACCCGGCACCGTCCGCGGACCGGGCCCCGGCAGCTCACGCCGGAAAATCCCGTCCCACCTGACAGTGGCGCGCTGTACGCTGAACGCGCATTCGAACTGTGTGGAATCTGTTCGTCTTTGAACACATTTATGGGGGAATCGGTGCGTAATCGCCGAATTGTGGTAGTCGCTGCCCTCGTGGCGGCCGGTGTCGGTATGGCCTCCTCCGGGATCGCCCAGGCGGCCGGGCCCGCCTCGGCGCCCGCCGGTTCCGCGCCCGCCGGGCCCGCGGCCGGCAGCGCCGGAACGGACGCGATCAAGAAGCTTCCCGGCAAGACCTTCGACAGCCCCGCCGACCGCACGGTGACCTCGCCGGTGCCCGGCGAGCAGGCCGGCCAGGCCGCGCCCGCCCAGGGCGGCACCGGCACCCGGAAGCTCTCCGCGGTCATCGGCGTCGGCCTGCACGCCACGGTCTCCAGCGCCCACGGCATCGACCTGGAGACCAAGCTCTTCCCGACCGACACCTCCAACCTCGCCGTGACCATCGCCTGGGGCGACGGAACCACCAGCACCTTCAACACCACCGTCGGCGGGGGCGGCAACGACACCCGCATCACCAAGCACAAGTACGCCACCGTCGGCGTGTTCGACATCAAGGTGACGGCCAAGGATGCCTCGCAGGGCGTCCAGGGCTCGAACCAGGTCACGGTCGGCACCCTGGGCGCCGAGTTCACGCCCCACACGCCCACCCGCGTGCTGGACACCCGCTCCGGCGTCGGCGCCGCCGCGGCCAAGGTCGGCGCCCGCAGCACGGTGGCCCTGAAGATCGACGGCGCCGCCCAGATCCCCGTCGGCGCCTACGCGGTGGTCCTGAACGTCACCGTCACCAACGCCGACGGCCCCGGCCACATCTCGGTGCAGCCCACCAAGAGCTCGGCCGAGAACGCCACCACCTCGAACCTCAACTTCACGGCCGGCCAGACCGTCCCGAACCTCGTGGTCGCCACCGTCGGCAACGACGGGTACGTCTACCTGTTCAACGCCGGCTGGCAGTCGGTGGACCTGCTCGCGGACGTGACCGGCTACTTCACTCCGCAGACCGCCAGCGGCTACAAGTCGGTGACGCAGAGCCGCGTCGTCGACACCCGCTCGGGCCTCGGCACGGCCCAGGGTCCGGTCGCCGGCCAGAGCGGCTTCGACGTCGCCATCGCCGGCCGCAACGGCGTGCCGTACGGCGTCACCGCGGTGGCGCTGAACCTGACGGTCACCAATCCCCAGGACGCCGGCCACCTGACCGCCTACCCCAGCGGGCAGGCCGCGCCGACCACCTCCAGCGTCAACTTCACCGCGGGCCAGACGGTCGCCAACGCGGTGATCGTGCCCGTCAGCGCGGACGGCAAGATCTCCATCCGCAACGGCAGCTGGCACCCGGCCGACGTGATTCTCGACGTCGTCGGCTACTACACCCCCACCAGTCGCTCGGCGCTGGTCCCGGTCGGCGTTCCGGTCCGGCTCCTCGACACCCGCGTGCCCGACGGCAACCGTCCGGCCGCCCCGGTGCCGGCCCGCGGCTACTTCGTGCTGGGCATGGAGGGCGACACCACCACCCCCGAGGTCGACGGCTGGGTGCTGAACACCACCGTCACCAACACCAAGGGCCCGGGCTTCCTGTCGGTCGACCCCGACCCGAACTACTGGTCCAACTACCAGAACGGCAACGCGGTCGTCCCGAACCGTCCGGTCTCCTCGACGCTCAACTGGACGGCCGGCGCGACCGTCCCGAACGTCGCGCAGACCTCGGGCGGCAAGGGCGGCATCGTCGACTTCTGGAACCAGGGCTGGGAGAGCGCCGACCTCCTGGTCGACCTGCTCGGCTACTACGAGTCGAACTGACCGGTCCGACAGTCTGACGTTCTGACCGTCAGGCGTCCGGTGTCCGGGCAGGGGCGGTGTTCCGTACGGAGCGCCGCCCCTGTCCGCGTTCCGGACGGCCTTCGGCGGCCGTCAGGCGTCGTCGCGGCCGAGCAGTTCCAGCGCCTGCCGCGGGTTGTGCTCGGCGATGCCGGCCGGCGCCTCCCGTGCCGGGAAGTCCCCGCCGTCAGTGAGAGCCGCTGCGCCGGTGTGCAGAGGAGGAGCCGGGCTCGGGCAGCCGGATCCGCGGGAAGACGTGTTCCCACTCGGCGTCGAAGTGCATCGCGCCCTCGATGCCGATCAGCACCGGGGCACCGTCCGCGTCCACCAGCACGTGGCCGGCCCCAGTTCGCCGTGCACCACCGCGTACTCCGGCCGCGAGCCGTTCGGCCGCCTCCTGCCGTCTACCCGGGCATCTCGGCCCGCGCCGCCACCGCCAACCGCTCCCGCACCACGGTGTCGCTCCCCCTGACTGACCGGGGAAGCCTAGCCCCGCAGGTGGCGGCTCACGTCGCCGACCAGGGTGATCCGCACCCGGCGCTCCACGAACCGCCACCGCCCGTCCGCGCCGCGCGCGAAGCGGTCGTGGTACCGCCCGCCGGCGATGACCTGGAGCGGCAGCCCGGGCAGTGCCTGGAGCACGGTGACGTACGAGCGCGCTGCCGCCGTACCCGCCCGCTCGTCGACCTCGACCGCCAGGTTGCTGCTCACGTGCTGGGTCCGGGGTGTCCCGTCGGCGTACACGATCAGCGTCTCCCGGAACCACGCCTCGATCGCCGCGCCCCCGCTCACCGGCCCGGCACTGCCGACGAAGGTGGCCCCGGCGAGCAGCGCGCCGAGGCCCTCGAAGTCGCCGTCGTCCACGAGTTCGGCGTAGCGCGCGATCAGGTTCTCGATCGCCCGGTGGCTCGGCAGCGGATCTCCGGGCGTGGACATGCTTCTCCCCCAGGCGAGTTGTCGTTCCCCCGACTCTCCCACGGCGCCGAAGGGACCGCTCGCCCCGCCCGGTGACTACCGGCCGGGGGCCGCGGCCAGCCGGGAGATCTCGGCCGCCACGGCCTCCGGCTCGGCGGCGACGGTGACCCGGGCGACGCCGTCCAGGCCCGGGTGGGCGCCGACCCGCACCGAGTGCCGGGCGTTGCGCAGCAGGTCGAGGTCGTTGATGTCGTTGCCGAAGGCGTTGTAGGCGTCGATCCCCAACGAGGCCAGCGCCTCCCACTTGTTGGTGGTGCCCGGGGCGAAGTCGATGACCGCCTCGTCGAGGTGGTGGTTGACGGTCATCCCCAGCGTGCGGCCGGCCTCGGCGAGGGCCGCCAGGTCGGTCGCGTCGACCACCAGGAACTTGACGACGGCGGGGAGTTCGGCGAGTTCCACCCGGCGGGCGAGGCCGCCCTGGTCGACCCGGCCTCGGATCGGGTGGTCGGCCGGTCCGGTGTAGGCGTAGTCCCACGGGCCGTCGGCGAGGTAGCCCGCCCGGAACCGCTCGGCCTCGGCCAGCAGCCGGCCCAGCTCATCCGCCTCGAAGGCGGCCCGCGCCCGCACCCGGCCGTCGACGGAGACCAGGCTGCCGTTCCCGCCGATCAGCGTCGCGGTGGGGAAGGCCCCGTCCAGGACCGGCAGGAGGTCGCGGACCGGCCGGGCCGAGGCGAAGACCAGCTGGTGACCGGCCCGCTCGCAGTCCTCGATCGCGGCGAGGATCCGGCGGTCGATCGTCCGCCCGTCGAAGCAGAGGGTGCCGTCGATGTCGAAGACCGTGGTGCGGGCGCTGGAAGTGATCACCCCGCGATGGTATCCAGCCGCTGTCGTACACGACCCACCGGCCATGGCCCGCCTCCGGACCGAGCCGGCCGGAGTGGGACGTCGACGGGCCCGACTTCCCACTCCGGGCGGCCCCCGGGTCACGGCGGCTTCCGGAGGGCGGCGGCCGGAATCCTCCCGTCCCGGGCCCGCCGGCAGCGGTTGGTGACCGACTCGGCGAGGGGCCCGAGGGCCTCCCTGTCCCCCTGACCTCGCCGGTCAGGTCCCGCCCGCCCCCGGGCTGCTCCGCGACACCGCCTACCGGTCCGCCGCCGCCTGGGCCGCCTCGCCGCCACGGGCGCGGCCTTCGCACGCACCGCCCGCGGCGGCCCAGCGGCTAGACCTCCGGGGGCAGGCCGTTCCGGCGGCGCTGCTCGGCGAACGACATCCGGCCGGACTCATGACAGTTGGCACACAGGTGTCCGCACTCACCCGCCGGCTCCGGAACACCCGGCGGGCGGACCATGATCCCGACCCCGATGCCGAAGGGGAGGCGCCGCTCCCCGCGGACGAACGGGGTTCCCGGCACGTGCCAGACGCTCGCGAGCCAGTCCAGGTGGGTGATCAGCGCCGTCAGGGGCGCCGTCCTGTCGGTCTCGCCCGCGCGGTGCTCCAGGATCAGCGGCACCGCGGCCTGGTGCGGCCACGGCAGGGGGACTCCGGTTCCGGGATCGCACCACATGACGTGGCCGCGGTCGAGGACCGTCACGAACCGGGGCCACTGCTCGGCCGGCCTCCCCTCGGTCCACTCGACCAGCCGGGCGGCGATCGTCGAGATCCTCAGTTTGCTCCGGTAGGCGAAGACACCGCCCATGGTGGGCACGTAGGGAACGGACCCGCTGCTCGTGGCGAATTCGAGGTACACCTCACCGACGCGACGGCGCGGCACCTCCTGGGCGCGGGCCACCTGGCCCAGCGCATCGAACAGGACCGGCCCGCTCAGGACGCTCTTGACCTCCACCGAGGTGTGGACGGCCCGCGGGTCGAGCACCGCGCGCCCGCTCCGGGTCATGCGATGCGGAGGGACGCGACGATCGGCCAGGACCACATCGCGCTGGCCGAACCGGGCGCCGGTCTCCTCGTCCTCGACGTTCGCCCGGTGGACGACGTGTGCGTCCTGGAAGCGGGCTTCCAGGACCCTCCACAGGGCCCACTCGCGGGCGAACCCCATGTCGTCCGAGAACCCTTCGCGGGCGCTGTCCCGGTACTCCCCCTCAAGGTCGTACACCTGGGCGATCAACCGCCGCAGCTCGACCAGCGCCCGGTCGGCTTCAAGTCCCAGCTCGTCCGCCACGGTCGGGAGTCTAGGACCCCGCACCGACAGAATCCGCGCCGACGGACTCCGGCCGGTCCGGCCGCTTGGTCGCCTGGTCGCCCGGGAGTTGCCCGGGAGTCGGCCCGAGGATCCGAGCCCAGCAAATGACGAGGGCCCCTCGGTCGGTGAACTCAACCGAGGAGCCCATGCGATGACGAAGAGTCAACTATTGCTGGGCTTCGGGGCGGGCGGCGTCGCCGAGCCGGCGAGCAGGGGCCACTCCCGGTGGAACGGCGGCAGCGGCAGCCTGCCCTCGATGACCGGGGTGCCGAAGACCTTCAGGTGGGCGAGCAGTGAGCCGTTCAGGTCGACGCCGCCGACCAGTGACCAACTGCCCTGCGCCTGCGGCGGGTTGCCGGAGGAGTCGGCGACCAGTGAGCCTTCGGCCTGGGCCCGCAGGTAGGGGGCGACGGTGGTCTCCACGCCGACGGTGTCGTACAGGCCGAGGCTGATCTCGGCGCCGAGCGCCGCCCGTACGCCCGCCTTGCCGCTGAGCCGCACGTGCACCGGGGTGACCTTGGTCTCGGCGCTGGTGACCGGGGTCCAGCCCTTGCCGCCGGTGTAGTCGGCGCGCACCGCCCAGGTGCCGGTGGCGTCCTGCTCGACCTCCAGGTGGACCTGGCCGTCGGCGCCGACCTCCAGGTAGCAGGTGAGGCCGAGGTTGACGACCACCGGCAGGCCCGCGACGGTCAGCACCGGGCTGGCCTGCAACTTTGCGAAGGGGACCCGGACCGGTGCCGCGCCGGTGCTGCGGGCGGCGTCGCCGGTGACCTTCCACTGGGCGTGGGCGCCGAGGTCGAAGCCGATCGAGGCGGTGCGCGGGCTGCCGGCCGCCGCGCCGTGGTAGGCGAAGTGGACGGCCGGGTGGAGCCGGAGCGAGCCGGACGCGTCCAGGCTCGCGCCGTCGGGCAGCGGGACGGGGGCCTTGAGGTCGACCTCCAGGGCGCCGGAGGCGTCGGCCCGCACGCCGTCGCCGGTCAGGCCCGCGGTCGCCTTGAGGTCCTTGACCAGCGGGGTCACCGTGATGCCGTGCGGGTCCACGGGGACGCTGCCGTCGGCCTCGGTGCTGCCGAGGAGTTCGGCCAGGGTGGCCGGACGGGTGGTCAGGGCGAGCGTGTCGCCCGCGCCGGGGCGGACGCCGGTGACGGCGACCAGCGCGCCCTGCGGTGCGGCGGCGGTGGGCGGGCTGGCGATCAGCTGCCCGGGCTGGACGGCGGCAGTCGCCGCAGTGGGGGCAGCGCTCGGCACGGCGCTCGGGACGGTATTCGGGGCAGCACTCGGGACGGTGCTCGGCGAGGCCGGAACGGTGGCGGCCGGTCCCGCCGCCGACAGCACCGCCGTCCCGCCCGCCGGGTCGTACGCGGTCAGCTGGAGGTTCTTCGCCGCCGCCGCGACCGCGCCACCGTCCTTGCCGGGGTTGCCGATCGCGGCC
>NZ_MSJQ01000152.1 GCF_014596515.1 Streptomyces sp. CBMA156 | reverse complement strand
GGCGTACGGCTGCGGCTGCCGGCCGGCGGCGCCTCCCGCCGGCCGCGCTGGTGGCGGCCCACGCTGCGCCCGGCCACCAGGGTCGCGCTCGCCATGGGCGACGACTGGCGGCTCTGCCTGGCGGCCGTGGTGGAGGGCGAGTTGCAGGTGTGGCAGGAGGACGCGGCGTACCGCTGGCAGGCGGTGGAGCTGCCGGAGGGGGCTTAGCCCGGGGTCGGTCCGGGGTCAGAACGGGGTCGGTCCGAGGTCAGCCCTGGGCCGGCCCCTGCCCCTGGCAGCCGTGGAGCAGTTCGGCGAAGGCCGCCCCGGCGGCGTCCTGCGGGAGGATCCGCTGCGCCCGGTCGCCGTCCGGCGTGCTGACCACGTAGTGCTCGGCGCGGTACGAGTAGTCGTCCCAGGGCTCCCAGCGGTGGGCGCGCAGCAGGGTCCGGCCGCAGCGGGTGCAGCCGATCCACGGCACCAGCACCAGGCCGGCCAGCTCCGGCTCGCCCCAGCCCGTCACCACCTCGGCCTCGTCGCGCTCGCCGTCCAGCAGCCGTACCGGGGCGGGCGCGCCGTCGCCCGGGCAGCGCAGGAGGCCCGGGGTGAGCCGTTCGCGCTCTCCCCACTCCTCGGCGAGCACGGAGATCTGCGCGCGGTCCGCGCCGCCGATCGGGATCTGGCGGGCCAGCAGGCCCTCGACCAGCAGACCGAGCCCGCTCTCCTGCTCCCCGATCGCCCAGCAGTCCCTGACGCCCTGGGCTGCGTCGTCCGGCAGGAGGCCGGCGATCCGGTGCCGGAGTGCGGTGTCTTCGTCCATGGGTCGGACTCTAACTCCCCGGCTCCCCGCCGATCCGCTCAGGTCGGCGCAGGTCGGCGCAGGGGCAGGGGGCAGGCGGCGGGCGCACCGGGCCGGCGGTGCTCGTACGGGCCTCGCCTCCGGCCGGGTCCGGGACGGGCCGAGGCCCCGGAACCCTGGCGGCTGGGTTCCGGGGCCTCGGCCCTGTGGTGGCGCGGGGTTCAGCGGAAGCGGCGCAGCCGGAGGCTGTTGCCGACCACGAAGACCGAGGAGAAGGCCATCGCGGCCCCCGCGATCATCGGGTTGAGCAGGCCGGCCGCGGCCAGCGGCAGGGCGGCGACGTTGTAGCCGAAGGCCCAGAACAGGTTGCTCTTGATGGTGCCGAGGGTGCGGCGGGAGAGCCGGATGGCGTCCGCCGCGGCCAGCAGGTCGCCGCGGACCAGGGTGAGGTCGCCGGCCTCGATCGCGGCGTCGGTGCCGGTGCCCATCGCCAGGCCCAGGTCGGCCTGGGCCAGCGCGGCCGCGTCGTTGACGCCGTCGCCGACCATCGCCACGACCTTGCCCTCGGCCTGGAGCCGCTTGACGGTCTCGACCTTGTCCTGCGGCATGACCTCGGCGATCACGTGCTCCGGCGCGATGCCGACCTCGGCCGCGACGGCCTCGGCGACCAGCTTGTTGTCGCCGGTCAGCAGCACCGGGGTCAGGCCCAGGGCGCGCAGCTTGCCGATCGCTTCGGCACTGGTCGGCTTGACCGCGTCGGCGACCTCCAGTACGGCCCGCGCCTCGCCGTCCCAGCCGACCGCGATCGCGGTGCGGCCGGCCGCCTCGGCGGTGCGCTTGGCCTCGGCCAGCGCCTCGGGCAGGTGCTGCGACCACTCGTTCAGCAGGGCCTCCCGGCCGGCCACCACGGCGTGGCCGTCCACCACGCCCTGGACGCCCAGGCCGGGGACGTTCTCGAAGCCCTCGACGGCCGGCAGTTCGCCGGCCTTGGCGGCGGCGGTGGCGATCGCCCGGGCGATCGGGTGCTCGGAGGCGTGCTCCAGGGCGCCGGCCAGGCGCAGCACCTCGGCCTCGGTGGCGGTGCCTGCGGTGTGGACGGCGAGCAGGGTCATCTGGCCGGTGGTGACGGTGCCGGTCTTGTCCAGGACGATGGTGTCGACCTTGCGGGTGGACTCCAGCACCTCGGGGCCCTTGATCAGGATGCCGAGCTGGGCGCCGCGGCCGGTGCCGACCAGCAGGGCGGTCGGGGTGGCCAGGCCCAGGGCGCAGGGGCAGGCGATGATCAGCACGGCCACCGCTGCCGTGAAGGCGGCGGTCCAGCCCTCGCCGGTGCCCAGCCAGTAGCCGAGGGTGGCCACCGCGAGGGTGATCACGATCGGCACGAAGACCGCGGAGATCCGGTCCGCGAGGCGCTGCGCGGCGGCCTTGCCGTTCTGCGCGTCCTCCACCAGCCTGGCCATCCTGGACAGTTGGGTGTCCGCGCCGACCCTGGTGGCCTCGACCACCAGCCGGCCGCCCGCGTTGACGGTGGCGCCGGTGACGCCGTCACCGATCCCGACCTCGACCGGGACGGACTCACCGGTCAGCATCGAGGCGTCCACCGCCGAGGCGCCCTCGACCACCACGCCGTCGGTGGCGATCTTCTCGCCGGGCCTGACCACGAAGCGGTCGCCCACCACGAGGTCCGCGATCGGGATGCGCACCTCTCCCCCGCCACGCAGCACCGTCACGTCCTTGGCGCCCAGTTCCAGCAGGGCCTTGAGAGCGGCCCCCGCGGTGCGCTTGGAGCGGGCCTCGAAGTAGCGGCCGGCCAGGATGAAGGCGGTGACGCCGGCCGCCGCCTCCAGGTAGATGTTGGACGAGCCGTCGCTGCGGGCGATGGTGAACTCGAAGCCGTGCCGCATGCCCGGCATCCCGGCGTCGCCGAGGAACAGCGCCCACAGCGACCAGAGGAACGCGGCGGTGGTGCCGAGCGAGACCAGGGTGTCCATGGTCGCGGCGCCGTGCCGGGCGTTGGTGAACGCGGCCCGGTGGAACGGCCAGGCGGCGTAGGTGACGACCGGGGCGGCCAGGGTCAGCGACAGCCACTGCCAGTTGTCGAACTGGAGGGCCGGCACCATCGCCATCGCGATCACCGGCACGGCGAGGGCCACCGCGGTGAACAACCGCTGGCGCAGCGGGGCCAGTTCGTCGGCCGGCTCGGCCTGGACGGCGCCCCCGCCCTCGGTGACCGGGGGCTTGGGCAGCGCAGCGGTGTAGCCGGTGGCCTCGACGGTGGCGATCAGGTCGGTGACCTCGACGCCGCCCTCGAAGGAGACCTTCGCCTTCTCGGTCGCGTAGTTGACGCTGGCCGTGACCCCGTCCATCCGGTTGAGCTTCTTCTCGATGCGGGCCGCGCACGAGGCGCACGTCATTCCGCCGATCGAGAGTTCCACCTCCGCTGAGGCGGGTGCCTGCGTAGTCATCGTCGCTCCTCGTGACGTCGTCCTGCGGTTTCGGCGGCCGGTCCCTCATACCGTGGCCGGGTATCGGGCGGTGCCGGGTTCATTTATACCCCTGAGGGGTATCGACGGCAAGCCCTGACGGATACCCCCTGCTGGTATTTTTCGGGGCAGCGATCCGCTTGACTTGATACCCCCATGGGGTATTCACTCATGGGCATCGGACCACGGGGCGCGCCCGCCCCCACAGGCCGCTCACCGGAACCCCGAGGAGGCCCCGCATGGCCGGCTACCACGCCGACAAGGACCAGCTCCTGCGCCGACTGCGCCGCGTCGAGGGCCAGATCCGCGGCCTCCAGCGCATGGTCGACACCGACACCTACTGCATCGACACGCTGACCCAGGTCTCGGCCGCCACCAAGGCCCTCCAGTCCGTCGCGCTCCAGCTGCTCGACAGCCACCTCGGCCACTGCGTCCACGACGCCATCGCGGCCGGCGGCGCCGAGGCGGACGCCAAGGTCGCCGAGGCCTCGCAGGCCATCGCCCGGCTCATGCGGGCCTGAGGCCCCTCCCCTTCGAACCTCCCAGGAGACCGCCATGAACACCGCCCTGCGCGTCACCGCCTTCACGGCCGGCCTCGCCGGCGCCTTCGGCCTCGCCCTCGGCGTCGGCCACGCCACCGGCAGCGGCCCCGCGGCCAAGCCCGCCGCCGCACACGCCGGGCACTCCGGGCACTCCGGGCAGGCCGGGCACGCCGGCGGCGCCCAGGACTCCGACACCCCCGCCGAACACCTGCCCGGCGGGCTCCAGGTCTCCGAGCGCGGCTACACGCTCGACGTCGAGAACCCCTTCGTGACCGCCGGCTCCCCCACCGACCTGCGCTTCCGCATCCTCGGCACGGACGGCAGGCCGGTCACCGGCTACCAGCAGCAGCACGAGAAGGACCTGCACCTGATCGTCGCCCCGCGCGACCTGTCGACCTTCCAGCACCTGCACCCGACCCTGGCCGCCGACGGCACCTGGAGCGCCCCGACCGCCGTCCCCGCCGCCGGCGAGTACCGGGTCTTCGCCGACTTCACCCCGGCCGGCGCCGCCGAGGGCCTCACCCTCGGCGCCGACCTGCACGCCGCGGGCGACCTGCGGCCCGCCCCGCTGCCGGAGACCGGCCGTACCGTCACCGTCGACGGCTACACCGTCACCCTGGGCGGCGACCTCACCCCCGGACGCAGCGGCCCGCTCGCCCTGAGCGTCAGCAAGGACGGCAAGCCGGTCACCGACCTCCAGCCCTACCTCGGCGCGTACGGCCACCTCGTCGCGCTGCGCGCCGGCGACCTCGCCTACCTCCACGTCCACCCGGACACCAGCGCCCCGGGCCCGGAGATCGGCTTCACCACCACCGCCCCGAGCACCGGCAGCTACCGGCTCTTCCTGGACTTCAAGCACCAGGACACCGTCCGCACGGCGGCGTTCACCGTCACCACGAACGGCGCCGCGGCCCCGGCCGCCCCCGCACCCACCGCCGAACACACCGGGGAGACCGGCGGCCACCAGCACTGAAACCCGGCAGTGGGCCGGGTGATCCGTCGGCGGATCGCCCGGCCCACTGCCGTTCCCGCGCTCCGTAGAATCCCGGCATGCACAGCACCCTGACCGACCTCGCCCGCTGCCTCTACGGTGACGAGTACGGCCCCACCCCCGCCTGCGAACTCAGCCGGGAGCACGAGGAGTTCCACTTCATCGAGCGGCTGACCTTCGCCGACGCGGAGGAGATCCTCGCCATGCTGCGCACGCTCTGCCCGCACCTCGTGGACGGCTACCTGCCTGTCCGGTTCCGCAATCTCGCCTACCGGCTGCTCCTGCTCCAGCGCCCCGACGATCCGGAGCTGATCCGCGAGGCGGCCGACAGCCTCCACCTGCACGGCCCGGACTGGGACGACATCGCCGAGGAGCTGAAGCAGCGCGCCGACGCACTGGAGGCGCAGTGAGAGTCAGGGGCGACGCGCGGGACCGTGGTCACCCTCGGGCTCGCGGGTGAGGATGGCGAGCAGGGCCGGGTCCGCGTAGACCTCGGCACTGTGCTTCCACTGGGTGAGCAGGAGCGCGATCGGGGCGAGCTTTTCCGGGATCACCGCGTTGCGCACCGCTTCGATCAGCTCCACGAGCAGGGTTTCGATGTCCTCGTCGGGCAGGAAGCTGCTCCACGGCAGGACTTCCGGAAGTGCTCGGCGCAGGGCCACGGCATTCTCGACCCGGACCGAGTCCGCGAGCAGGCGGCAGGTGTCGTCCACCGGAGGCGCCGGGCGATCCGGGTGGGATCGCCCGGCAGCCTTGCTCATCCGGACGTGTGCCCGGCGGCCTGCCGGAGCACCGCGCGGAGGAGGGCCTCCGGGCTGCCCGGGGTGGCCGCCCAGAGCTGCATCTCGGCGTGGGCGGCCCGGCGGCGCGGACTGATGGCACGGACCGGACGGGAGAACTGGGCGCTGAGGCACCACCACATCTCGATACGGGCCCAGGTCAGGCGCAGCCCGATCACTCGGGGTTCGCCACACGCAGGTAGATCGGGTGGGCGGACTCGACGCCGATGTACGCCATCGCGCGGACCGCGCCGAACTCGACCAGCTGGTGGGCGATCCGGGCGGCGGAGGCCTCGCTGAAGCAGTCGGCGAGGTATCCGGCCTGGTCGTCGTCCAACGGGAGCCGGGCGAGGCCGGTGCGGATGGCGTCGAGGGCGTCGGCGAGCCTGGTGAAGGTGGCGGCTTCAGTGATGCCCTTGATCTCGGCCGAGATCGGGAAGGGGAGCTCGACGTTCACTTCGCGCCGCCCCCTTCGATGAGCGCCCACATCGCCTTGCCGATGCCACCCTCACGCGGGCAGCAGCCCCAGTCGGAGGCGAGGAGGGAGACGAGCAGGAGCCCGCGCCCGGTCTCCTCGAACTCCGCGGTGGAGTGCGGGAGGGAGGGCCGGCTCGCGTCGGCGTCGTGCACCTCGATCCGGAGCGAATCGGGCTGGAGGTCGAACCGGATGAGGACGAGCCGCCCCGGCGGGGTCTTGGCGTGGAGCACCGCGTTGGCGACGAGTTCGCCGAGCACCAACTCGCCGCTGCCGGCGAACCGTTCGCTGCCGGGGTGTCCGGCGAGGAAGGTGCGGAGCAATCGGCGCGCGGCGCCGGCGGACTTGTGCTGCTTGGGCAGCCACCACGAGCACTCGCTCGCGGGGCCAGACGGCTTCTCCGGCATTTCGGGCACGGCTGAGCCTCCTCCAACTTCGGCTCGCAGCGAGCACGATGGCCCGGAAGTGGCATGGGAATGCCCGGGTGGCCATCCGTCACGATCGCCGTGTGCGAGCGGCGGACTACTGCCCGTAGTCTGCGCTCGACTCTCCATAATCTGCAAGACTTCATTTTGGGGTATTCGAATGCATTCACTCGTCTGGTTGACGTTCATTGCGAAGCGAGCACACAGGTGCTTTCATTTCGAGCGCTGACAGTGCTTCATACTGGATGCCAGGAAGGGGAAGGCCATGCCAGAGGGGTCAACTGGATCAACGGTGCCGCGCAGGCAACTCGGGCGATACCTGCGTGACCTGCGCAACCGATCACGGCTCACCGTGCGGGCGGCAGCTCGCCAGCTGGAGTGGTCGGAAGCGAAGATGTGGCGCATCGAGACCGGGCAAACGTCCCTGCGAAGCCTCGATGTCGAGGCCATGTGCAAGGTCTACGGCGCGCCCGCCGAACTGACCGAGGCCCTGATGGGGCTGGCGAAGGAGACCAAGGCCCGGGGCTGGTGGCACGCCTACGGGGATGTGATCCCCGAGGGGTTCGACCTCTTCATCGGACTGGAGGAGGCGGCTTCGAAGATCGCCTGGTACGAGAGCGAGTTGATTCCCGGGCTATTGCAGACCGAGGACTACTCGCGGGTGATCATGCGGGCACACAACCCTCACGAAGACGATGCCGAGATCGAACGGCGAGTTCACCTTCGTTCGACCCGCCAGGTTCTTCTCACCAGGGTCACCGATCCGCCGGTCTTCGATGTCGCACTCAACGAGGCGGTACTGCGGCGTCCCGTCGGCGGCGGCGAGGTCATTGCCGCGCAGCTCGCCCATCTGCTGGAGATGGGCGAGCTTCCCAATGTCACCATCAAGGTCGTCCCGTTCAGCGCGGGGCTACATCTGGGCGTCCTGACAGGATCGTTCGGGATTCTGCGTTTCCCGATCAACGGCGACGGCTCCGAGACGGAACCGCCGACCGTCTATGCGGACGGATTCACCGGCGACCTGTACCTGGACAGGCCCAACGAAGTGGAACGCTACGACGCCGCGTTCACGAAAATCCAGGAGACAGCGCTCAGCGAGCAGGCGTCGAAGCAGCTGATCTCCGAAGTGGCAGGAAGCTATGAACACGGTTGATCTGACAGAAGCAGTGTGGTTCAAGTCCACCCGAAGCAACGGACAATCCGCCTGCGTTGAGGTCGCGTTCCTCAACAGCGGCATCATTCCCGTCCGCGACTCCAAGGACCCCGAGGGGCCGGCGCTCGCCTTCCCCACCGACGCATGGGCGTCCTTCGTCACTGCCATCAAGACCGGCGAACTCCCCGACGCCTGACCAGCACTGCGCGAGAAGTCGGCCCGGCCGACTTCTCGCGCAATCACCGCCCCGGACAGCCGCTTCGCGCGGCGCCCCGGGCCGGCTCCGCGGCGGCTGCCGCGGCGGCGGCGGTCAGGCAGGCGATCAGGCAGCGGGTGACGGGGTGGCGTACGACGCGTAGCAGGGCGGCTGTTGCTCCGGGGCGGGTCATCGAGGCTCCTTCATGTGAGGGGGTACGGCCGTCGGGGCCGCGTCGGCCGACGCGGCCCCGACGGAGCGGGCGGGACGGTGGACGGCCTCACGCGGCCGGGGCCCCCGGGCGCGGGGTGCGCAGGGTGGCCACCGCGAGCAGGGCTCCGGCCACCGCGATCGCCGCGGCGCCGATGAAGGCCGCCGAGAACCCCGAGGTCAGGCCCTCGACGGTGGTGTCCGAGGTCCGCGCGCCGGCCAGGGCGGTCATCGCGGCCAGGCCGAGCGCCGAGCCGACCTGGTAGCCGGTGTTGACGATGCCGGAGGCGAGGCCGCCGTCCTCCGGGGGCGCGCTGGAGATCGCGGTGCCGAGGGAGGGGATGAAGGCGAGCGCCATGCCGATCGCGGCGAGCAGCGAGGCGGGCAGCACGTCGGTCCAGAAGTTGCCGTCCGGGCGGGCCAGCGAGAGCCCGGCCAGGCCGGCGCCGAGGGCCAGCATGCCGGTGACCACCAGCGCCTTGGGGCCGAAGCGGGCGATCAGCCGGGGTGCCGCGGTGATCATGATGGCCATGATGGCGACGGTCATCGGCAGCAGGGCCGCGCCGCTGGCGAAGGCGCCGAGGTGGAGCACCTGCTGGAGGTAGAGGTTCAGGAAGAACCACATCGGCACCCAGGCCGCGGCCAGCAGGAACTGGGCGAGGTTGGCGGCCCCGAGGTTCGGCACCCGGAAGATGCCCAGCCGCATCAGCGGCTCGCGGCGCCGGCCCTGGATGACCAGGAAGGCGGCCAGCAGCAGGACCGCGCCGGCCAGCGTCAGCAGGGTCGGGGCCGAGGCCCAACCCGCCTCCGGGGCACGGACGACGGCGTACACCGCGGCGGCCAGGCCGGCGGTGACGGTGAGCGCGCCGACGACGTCGATGCCGCCGCTGCGCCGGGGCGCGGCGGGCATCAGCGCGGGGGTGGCGAGCAGCGCGACCAGGGCGACCGGGATGTTGATGTAGAACACCCACGGCCAGCTGACGTACTGGGTGATCAGGCCGCCGAGGAAGACGCCCGCGGTGCCGCCGGCCGGGGCCGCCGCGCCGTACAGGGCGAAGGCCTTGGTCAGTTCCTTCGGGTTGCCGCCGAAGAGCATCATCAGCAGGGTGAGCGCCGAGGGGGCGATCAGTGCGGCGCCGAGGCCCTGGACGCCGCGGCCGGCCAGTTCGGTCGGGACGTTCTGGGCGAGGCCCGCGAGCAGCGAGCCGGCGCCGAGGATCGCCCAGCCGGCACTGAACAGGCGGCGGGCGCCGAGCAGGTCGGACAGGCGTCCGCCGAGCAGCAGCAGCCCGCCGAAGGCCACCACGTACGCGTTGAACACCCAGGACAGGTCCTCCTGGCCGAAGCCGAGGTCGTCCTTCATCTTGGGCAGGGCCACCCCGATGATCGAGGTGTCCATGATCACGACGAACTGTGCGGCGGCGATCAGCGCGAGCGCGCGCCACCTCCGGGGGTTCGGCCCGGTGCTGTCGGTTGCCATCTCTTACTCCCTACCCGTTGGGGGTATAGGTCGAGGCCGGATCGGCCTCGGTGTGATCGGTGGTCGTCAATTCCGGTACGGGCATGGCGAATGCACCCGGCGGGACGACCCCGGTGAGGACGCCCTGAACATACCCTAGGGGGGTAAGGTTTATCCATGGAGAGCGGCTGGGGGAATCGCACGATCACCGCGGGGGTTTCACGGGGCGCCAGCACCACCCATGGAAAGGGACCTCCGTTGCGCGCCATCCGGATCGACCGTTTCGGCACCCCCGACGTGCTCGGCCTCGCCGAAGCCCCCCGGCCCGTACCCGGGCCGGGGGAGGTGCTGGTGCGGACCGTCGCGAGCGGCATCAACCCCGTCGACGACAAGACCCGGGAGGGCGCCATCGGCGAGGGCACTCCCGCGCTGCCGATGACGCTCGGCTGGGACCTGGCCGGCGTCGTGGTCGACGGCGGCGACAGCGCGCTGCGGGCGGGCGACCGGGTCATCGCCCTGTCGCACCAGCTCGGCACCGCGCGCGGCACCTGGGCCGACCTGGTCGCACTCCCGGTGGCGGCGGTGGCCGCCGCACCGCGGGCCGTCAGCCTGGTCGAGGCAGCGACGCTGCCGCTTCCCGGGCTGACGGCCCTGCAGACCCTGGACTGGCTCGCGGTGTCCGCCGGGGAACGGCTGCTGATCGCCGGTGCCGCCGGCGCGGTCGGCGGACTGGCCCTGCAGATCGCCCGGGCGCGGGGCGCCGAGGTCGACGCCCTCGTCTCCCGGGACGCCCAGATCGCCTTCGCCCGCGGGCACGGGGCGCAGCGCGTCTCCACCGACCCCGCCGACTTCCCGCGCCGCGGCTACGACGCGGTCTTCGACACCTTCGGGGCCTTCCTCACCGAGGCGGTCGCGGACGGCGGCCGGTACGCGTCGATCGCCACCCAGGCCGGCCCCGTCCCCGACCTCTCCGCCCGGGGCGTGCGCACCACCGTCCACCAGGTGCGCGAGGACGGCGCCGGGCTGGCGGAACTCGCCGGGCTGGTCGACTCCGGCGCCCTGCGGCTGCGGGTGCACGCCGCGTACGGCCTCCAGGACGTCCGGGCCGCCCACGAGCGTTTCCGCGCGGGCGGCCTGGACGGGAAGATCGTCGTGACCTTCTGATCCTCCACCCCGTGGGCCTTCCGGCTCCTCCGGGGCCGGGGTCAGCCGCCCGGCCGCTCCGGCGGGAGCTCACCGGCCCGGTCGACGGCGGCCTTGGCCAGAACCGCCGAGGTGCCGACCACCGTCCCGGCCGGCCCCGCGTCACCGGCCTCGGCGAGGACCGTGCGTTCGCCGAGGAACGCGTACGTGGTCCGGTCGAAGATCCACTGCGTCTGCTGCCCGTGCGCCGTACGGGCCACGGCGACGCCCTCGCGCCCGGCGGCGTCGACGGCCGAGGCGACCACCGTGACCCCCGGGATCCGCTCGGCGGCCCGGTAGAGCGCGGCACCGACCTGCGGCGGCGCCCAGGTCTCGGCCAGCAGGTCGCCGATCGCGGTGAACGCCCGCTGGTCCGGATCCTGGCCCCCGCCGCGGGTCTGTTCCCCGATCAGCTTCAGCAGGGCGTCCGGGTCGGTGGGCAGCGAGGCGACGTACGCGTGGGTCGGGTCACCGATCGACGGGCCGCTGCCGCGCGAGTCGTCCGGCCCGGCGGACTCCCCCGGCCGGTCGGGGTGGAGCACCGGTCCGCCGTCGCCGAGCCTGGTGTCGGGCCCGCCCTCCTCGCGCAGCAGACCGGGACGGCTGCCGTCGGCGGACAGCCAGACCCGCCGGGCGTGCACGGGAGCCATCGTCACGGCACCGCCTGCCGCGCTCTGCGCCGCGTAGGCGACCCTGCTCTCCACGTAGACGAACTGGTCGGCGCGGACCGCCGGCCGCTCCGCTCCGGCGGCGGCGAGCGCGATGCGGTCGAGGAGCAGCGCCGCCTCGGGCACGCCGGTGGCACCGCCCCCGGCCACCGTGCGGTCGGGCCCGGCCGGTCCCGGGAGGTCCACCGTCACGGCGCCGGCAATCGCCAGCGCACAGGCGATCGCCGGCACCACGATCCGGACCACCGGGCGCCGGTACCAGGCCGGAGGCCGGGCGGCGCTCCGCCGCGGCTCGGCGGACGTGACCTTGCCCAGCAGTTCCTCCTTCAGCAGCCGGTGGCGATCGGCCCCCAGGCCCGGCACCGCCGGCGGCGGCAGCAGGCCGGTCAGTTCGCGGCGTTCGGACTCCTCGGACGGGCACTGCGTTCCGCGCCGTGGGGTGGCGTTCATCCGTGGCTCTCCTGGATCGACGGGATGGACCGGACCCGCCGGACCGGCCGGGCCTGCTGGACCTGCTGGACCGACGGCAGCGGCGACAGCGACGGCCGGAGCGCGGACCTACGGCCCGGTGCGGGCGGGGCGGTGACGGCGGAGGGCGTCCGGCTCTCCGCCGCAGAGGACCTGCCGGTCCCGGCGTCCCGGTAACGCACCTGCACGGCACCGGACTTGGCCCCGGCCGCCGCCTCGGCCTCGGTGAGCTCCCGCAGCCGGGCCCGGGCCCGCGACAACCGCGAGCGCACGGTACCGACCGGCGCACCGAGCGCCTCGGCCGCGCTCGCGTAGTCCAGCCCCGCCCACACCACCAGGGTGAACACCTCCCGGTCGCGGCGCCGCAGCCGGGCGAGCGCGCGGTGCGCGGCCCGCAGTTCGTCGACGTCCGCGAGGTGCGCGACCAGGTCGTCGGCGAAGTCCGGGACGGAGCCGCGCTCCGGGATCCTGGCGAGCGCGACGTCCCTCCGCCGCCGGGCCCGGGCGTTGCGGCGCATGACGTTCGTCGCGATCCCCAGCAGCCACGGGCGCAGCCCGTCCCCGTCGGGGTGCAGCTTCTCCCGGCCCCGCCACGCCTCCAGGAAGGTCGTCGAGACGACGTCCTCGGCCTCCGCCCAGTCGCCCGTCACGCGCAGGGCGTAGCGGTACAACACCTGGGCGTGCTCGTCGTACAGCTCGCCCAGGGCGTCGCGGTCGCCGCGGCGAAGACGCGTTCTCATGAGTGCTTCCACACTCTGCCCTGCCCGGTCCGCCGCCCGGGTTCCGGTGACCTGCGCCACAGTCGCCGTCCCGCCCCCGATGTGGCCCTGATCACAGGAACTCCCCCGTCCGTCCGAGCAGTACAGAGCATGAACGCACCTTCCGCACCCCGTTCCGTCTCCCGCCGGAACGCCCTCCGGGCCCTGGCCGTCACCGCCGTACTGGTCGGCACCTCGACGCCGGCCTTCGGCGGCACGGCCCTCGGCGGCACCGCCTTCGCCGCCGAGCCGGAGACGTACACCCTCACGATCAAGCACCTGGACCGGGCCGGCCAGCCGGTCCGGCCGTACCGTACCCATGTCGCCGGGATCTTCGAGGCCGGCCCCGAGCGGGTCTTCGCCGAAGAGGAGGTCGACGCCGCCGGCGTCACCACCGTACGGCTGCCCAAGGGCCGGTACCTGCTGGACAGCACCCTGAGCTCGGGCGGCCCGGGGACGGGTGCCCCGTACTGGACGGACTGGATCGTCCAGCCCCGCCTCGACCTCGACCGGGACACCACCGTCACCGTCGACGCGCGGACCACCGCCCCCGTCGACGTCCGGCCCCCGGACGGCGCCGCGCGCTTCCGGCAGAGCGCGATGTTCGTCAAGGTCGCCCACGGAGGTGTCAGCAGGACGGCCAACGTCGGCAACGGGTCGACCAACCTGCGCGTGGCCCACCTGGGGCCCGAGGCCGAAGCCGGCGCGGTGAAGCAGTGGTTCGACTCCAACTGGGAGACCGACGGCGGAGGCTACGTGCTCGGCCAGACCTTCACCGGCACCCGCGCGCTGACCGGCCTCACCCGGCACTACTCCGCGCGGGAGCTGGCCACCCTGACCATCCGCGGCGCCGCCGGACCGGGCGGCACCGGCGTCGGCCTGTACTACCTCCAGGCAACCGAAGGCCCGACCATCGGCGTCAGCGGGAACGTGCGGACGCCGGGCAGCGCCACCTTCCACGTCACGCCCGGGCGCGGCACCTGGGACCTCGGCTACACCGCCCCCGGCCCCGAGGGCACGGCGCCCCGCTCCTACTCCGCCGACCGCCTCGCCGTACGGGCCGGGGCCACGACCACCCAGACCTTCGACGGCCCGGTCTTCGGCCCCGCGCTCACCGACCGCCCCGCCGTCTCCCGCGACGGCGACCGGATCACCGCGGACGTCCCGCTGCTCGCCGACGGCGACGGCCACGTGCCGTCCGCCCCGGCGTTCGACACCGCCTACACCTCGCTGTACCGCGACGGCGCGCTGGTCGGCGCCGCCTCCGGCACGCCGGGACGCGGCGAGTTCACCGTGTCCCCGGGCCAGGCCTCGTACCGCCTGGCCACCACGGTGACCCGCAGGAACGCGGCCGGCGCCACCACCCGGGTGACCGCGTCCTGGACCTTCGCCTCGGCCACCACGGCCGGCGCGGCCCCGGTCCCGGTGAGCGTCGTACGGTTCACGCCCGAGTTCGGCCAGGACGGCACCGCGGCCGCCGGCAGCCCGATCCGGATCCCGGTCACCGTGCAGGGCGCCGCCGCCGACGGCCGCACCCGCTCGCTGACGGTCTCGGCCTCCACCGACGGCGGCGCCTCGTGGACCCGCCTCCCGCTCGAAGCGGGCGCCGTCACGCTCCGGAACCCGGCGGCGGGCACCGGCGTCTCCCTGCGCGCCGAACTCACCGACACCGACGGCAACACCCTCGACCAGACCGTCACCGACGCCTACCGCACCCGGTGACGGCGGCGGACGCCTGAGGCCGTTCCCCTCCTGGAGGTCACCCGACGGGTGGCCGGCCCCCTCCACTCTGCCCGGATACCCGCAACAGGACTGCCACAGCACGGTGTTGACCGCCACGAACCCCCGCCCACCCGGGCCACGGCAAACCCTCGCCATTACCCTAGGGGGGTATGGTATGTTCTGAAGCGAAGCAGCCGCCCGGGTAGTCCGGCCGGCGCCGGGCCCTCACGACAGGAGCACACCCATGAGCGAGACCACCATCACCGTCGAGTCCGCCGCCACCGAGACCTCCTCCTGCTGCGGCTCGTGCGGCACCGGTGCCGGCCAGGCGCCCGCCGCCGAGTCCGCCCTGACCTCGGTCTTCCAGGTGACGGGCATGACCTGCGGCCACTGCGTCTCCTCGGTGACCGCCGAGCTGAAGCAGCTCGACGGCGTCACCGAGGTCGCCGTGGACCTCGCCACCGGCGAGGTCACCGTCGGCAGCACCCTGCCGCTCGCCGACTCGGACGTGGCCGCCGCCATCGACGAGGCGGGCTACGAGCTGGTCGGCCGCCTCGCCGGCTGACCCGCCCAAGTCGGCCCGGACGGGCACCACCCCGCCCCTCCGGGCCGACTCCCCCGTCCGCGCCGCCGGTAGAGTGAGGCCACTCCTCACCGCACAGGAACCGGAGACGGCCATGGCCAGCTACAGCTCCCACAAGGACGACTTCCTCAAGCGGCTCCGCCGCATCGAGGGCCAGATCCGTGGCCTCCAGCGCATGGTCGAGCAGGACACCTACTGCATCGACGTCCTCACCCAGGTCTCCGCCGCCAGCCGCGCCCTCCAGTCCTTCGCCCTCCGACTCCTGGACGAGCACATCGAATGCTGCGTCCGCGACGCGATCGCCGAGGGCGGCCAGGAGGCGGGCACCAAGATCCGCGAGGCCAACCAGGCCATCGCCCGCCTCGTCCGCTCCTGACCCCGGGACGACACGGCAGCCCGACCGCACGCCCGGGGCCCGGCGGACAACTCCGCCGGGCCCCGGGCGTTTTCACCGTCCACGGGTACGGGGCAGGGGTATCCTCGCCCCTCGCCGGCCACCCCGCCGAGGGCGCCCGCACCGACGGCGGAACCTCAGCCCCGGGCCCGCTCGTCCGCGTCGGCGAGCCACAAGTAGACCGCCCCCAGCCCGAGTTCGATCGCCATCAGCACCAGCTGGAACCAGTGCGGGCGCCCGGCCACCGCGATCGACAGCACCCGCCCGAGGCCGCCCAGCAGGAACACCACCGCCAGCCACCGCACCGCCCGGGCCGGCACCGGCGTCTGCCGGGCGGCCCGGATCCAGGCCGCGCCGTACCCGGCGAAGACCGCGCCCATGAAGCGGCCGAAGCTGTCGACCGTCGGGCCGGCGTCCGCGATGCCGGGCATCGCGGCGTTGCCCAGCAGGAGGTGGAGGAATCCGATCGCCACGCAGGCGATCCCCATCGTCCACGCGAGTACCCGTAACACCTTGGCCATGACCCACACCCGCCCGTCGCCGAGGTCTGGTTGACACGTGTCTACTATGCCGCCCTCCAAGCTAGCGCCGACAAGTGGACACGTGTCAAGTAACCTGGCGCGCATGCCAGTCCAGGAACCACGCCGCCGGCTCACTCCCGCCGGGCGACGCGCCCAGCTGCTCTCCGTCGGCGCCCGGCTGTTCGCCGCCCGGCCGTACGAGGAGGTGCTGATGGAGGAGGTCGCCGAGCAGGCCGGAGTCTCCCGCGCGCTGCTCTACCGGCACTTCGCGAGCAAGCGCGAACTCTTCGCCGCGGTCTACCGGGAAGCCGCCGACGACCTGCTCGCCAAGACCAGGTTCGACCCGGCCGACACCCTGGTCGAGCAGCTGGTCGAGGGCATGGACGCCCACCTGGACTACTTCATCGCCAACCGGCACGCGGTGCTCGCGGCCAACCGCGTGCTGGCCGGGGACCAGGTGATCCAGACCATCATCGCCGAGGAGCTGGACGCCCTGCGCGGCCGGCTGCTCGGCGTCCTCCCGCTCGCGGACGAGCGGGCGCGCCGGGCGGTCTCCCAAGTCCTGCGCAGCTGGCTGGTGTTCGTGCGGGTACTGGTCATCGAGTGGCTGACCGAGGAGACCTGCACCCGCACCGAGCTGCGGGACGCCTGCATCGGCGCCGTGCTGGGCGCGCTCCGGCCGCTGCTGCCGGCCGATCCGGCACCCGGCCCGGGGCATCGAGGGCATATCATCGGCGCGTAACGGGAGAAGCAGCACAAGCGCCCAAAGTACTGTGAAAATAAGACATTTGGATGCTTTGACTCCCCTCGACCAGCCGGACCTCCGACCCCGCGAAGGGACCCATGGACTCCGCCGCAGCCGACACCGGGACCACCCTCCCCCCACTCCACCGGCTTCCCACCACCCCCGCCCAGCCTCCGCACCCCACCACCCTCCCGGACGGCACCCCCGCGTGGCTCGTCACCCGCTACCACGACGTCCGGCAGGTCCTCGGCGACCCCCGGGTCACCCGAGCCGACCTCCATGACGTCGGCACCGCGGGCGCCACCGCCGACGTGGCCGCCAACCCGGCGTCGCTGTTCAACCAGGACGGGCCCGCCCACCGCCGGCTGCGCGGCACCGTCCAACGGGCCTTCACCCCACGCGCCATCGCCGGCTGGCAGCCCTGGGTCGCGGCCGCCGTCCAGCAGTCCGTGGACCGGCTGGTCGCCGCGGGCCCGCCAGCCGACCTGGTCCCCGCGTTCGCCCGGCCGGTACCGTTCGCCGTCACCACCCGGCTGATGGGGCTCGACGGGGACGGGCCGGACCACCTGGACGAGGACCGGCTGCTCCGCTGGACCCGCGCGCTGCTCGCCCAGGGCGGCGAACCGTCCGCAGGCACCGAACCGGCCGCGGACACCGAACCGTCCGCAGGCACCGAACCGACCGCAGGCACCGAACCGACCGCAGGCACCGAAGCCGGGCCCGACCACACCGCGACCCTCGCCGAATTCGGCGAATTCATGGGCGAGTTGGTGGCCCGACGGCGGCGCGAGCCCGGCGACGACCTGGTCAGCCGGCTGGTCCTGGCCGCCGACCAGGACGGCGGCGTCCCCGAGGACTCGCTCGTCTTCCTGGTCGCCGGACTCACCGCCAGCGGCAACGAGAGCGTCGCCGGAGCCCTCGCCAACGCCCTGGTCTACGTGCTCGGCGAACGCCCCGGCCACTGGCCGCGGCTCGCCGACCCCGGCATCGCCGAGCGCACCGCCGAACGCCTGCTGCACTACATCCCGCTGGGCGACGACGAGGCCACCATCCGCCGCACCACCGCACCGGTCGAGGTCGGTGACGTCACCATCCCGGCCGGCTCGGTGGTCGCCGTCAGCCTCGGCAGCGCCAACCGCGACCCGGCCGTCCACCCGGACGGCCTCGAAGCCGACCTCGGCCTCCCGCTCCCCGTCCCCACCCTCGCCTTCAGTGCGGGCCCGCACTACTGCATCGGCGCCTGGCGGGTCCGCCTGGAGATGCGCGAGTCGCTGCTCCGTCTGGCCACCGCCCTCCCAGGCCTGCGCCTCACCACCCCGGTCACGGAGCTGACCTGGCAGCTCGGTGGCACCACCCGCAGCCCGGCCCGCCTCCCGGTGGACTGGTAGCCGCCTCCGCGAACGCGGTCGGCGCCCCGCCCGGCGTCAGCCGTCGGGCAGGGCGCCCCCGAAACCGCCGACGGACACCCCCGTTGCCGCCCGCGCACCCGGCGTCAGCCGTCCAGCAGCGCGCGCTCCCACGCCTCCCGACGCCCCTCGACGTACTCGGCGTCGGTGCGCCAGACCTCCCCGTGCCCCTCCGCCCACAACCTCGCCCAGGGCTGGACGCCACGGCCGGCCCGGTCCCGCAGGAAGTCGTGCATGGCCAGCGTCCGCGGCCCCAACAGGGGCACCAGGGCCCGCCGTTCGCCCTCGTCCAGCCCGTAGGCGTCGACGAAGACCCGCAGCCGGGCCGCCGCCACGGCATCGGTGCGCCGCAGGCCCGGCCGCGCCGACAGCGGCAGGAACCCGTGCAGCGCGTACGCGAGGTCCCAGAGCCGGGTGCCGGGGGCCGCCGTGTCCCAGTCGATGAAGGACCACCGGTGCCCGTCACCGCCCACCAGGTTCCACGGGGCCAGGTCGTTGTGGGCGATGATGTCGGCGGGGCCGTCGGGCGGCATCAGCACCTGCCAGCGGGCGTCCGGCGGGGGCGTGAAGTCCCGTACCGCGTCGTGGAACCCGCGGATCAGCCGGGCCACCCCGGCCAGCCGCTCGGCCGGGTCCAGCAGGTCGAAGCGGTCGGGCCAGACCACCCGGCCCGGCTGGTACGTCAGCACCTCGCGCCCCTGCTCGTCCAGGCCGAGCGGGCGCGGCGCCGCCCGGAACCCGGCCGCGTGCAGGTGCTCCAGCAGCGCGTGCACCGCGGGCGTCCACGGCCCGGCCGGGCGCCGCACGGTGTCCCCGACCCGGACCACTCCGGTGTTCATGTTCCCACCGCTCAGCGGCAGTTCATCCTCGCGGCCCGCCCCGGCCGGCCCCGCTCCCCCGCTCATCCGAACAGGCCCTCCCCCAGCACCGCGCCCGCCGGCACGCCCGGCAGCACGTACGCCACTGCCGAGGCCGTGTGCTCGATGAAGGCGTTCAGGGAGTCGCGCGCGGCCAGCCGGTTCTGGACGCGGGTGAACTGGGCCGGGTCGCGCACGAAGGCGCAGAACAGCAGCCCGCGGTCGTCCGGGCCGTCGTCGTAGCTGTAGCCCCGCCGCAGCATCCGGGCGCCACCGTCCAGCCGGGGGCTGGAGAGGCGGACGTGCGCGGTGGCCGGGAGGACGTACGAGCCGTCCGGGTTCTTGGTGTAGATGTCCGGCTCGTCGTGTTCCGCCGTACCGGTCAGCGGGGCGCCGTCGCCGAGCCGGCGGCCCATCACCTGCTCCTGCCGGTCGGCGGGGAGGGCGGCGAAGGCGGCGGTGTCCATCCGGATCCGGCGGTAGACCAGCACCGTTCCGTGCTCGTGCGGCCCGGGCGGGCCCCAGACCCACTGCCCGGCCTCCGGCTCGACCGGGTTCGCCGTGCCGTCCTTGAAGCCGAACAGGTTGCGCGGGGTGGCGCCCCCGGCCGTCCTGGGCAGGAAGCCGGACTGCGTCCACCGCACCGTCGCGCCCGCCGCACGGGCCGCCGCGACCGCCTGCTCGGCGGCCACGGACAGCGGCCAGCGGTCCGACGCGCACAGCTGGACCACCAGGTCGCCGCCGCCGCGCGCCGGGTCCAGCCGGTCCCCGGGGAAGGCGGGCAGCTCGGTCAGCAGCCCTGCCGGAACGTTCAGCCCCAGCCGGGCGGCGAGCCCGGGACCGACCCCCAGCACGCTGTTGAACCCGGCGGGCCGGCCGTCCCGCAGCCGCGGATCCGCCACCCCGGCGCCCGCCGCGGCGGCCAGCACCCTGGTCAGCTCCCCGAGCAG
>NZ_MSJQ01000151.1 GCF_014596515.1 Streptomyces sp. CBMA156 | reverse complement strand
GTTCGGCCTCGCGCTGCGCCTGCACCGCGGACTGCTCGGCGGCTTCGCGGCCGCGCTGCTGGTGGTGGGCGCGATGTACGGCTCACTGCTCGGCGACGCCGACTCGCTGCTCAGGGACGTCGACCGGATCAGGGACGCGCTGGCCCGGCTCGGCGGGCCCACCCTCGCCGACTCCTACGCCGCGCTGACCATGCTGGTGGTCGCCGTGATCGGCGGCGTCCACGCGGTGCTGGCGACGCTGCGCCCGCGCGCCGAGGAGAGCGCGGGACGGGCCGCGCCGGTGCTGGCCACCGGCGTGTCGCGGTCCGCCTGGCTGGGCGGACACCTGGCGGCGGCCCTGCTGGGCTCCACTGCGGTGCTGCTCGCGGCGGGCGTGGGCTTCGGCCTGGCCGGGGCGCTGTCCAGCAGCGACGGGGGCGCGTTCCTGCGGCTGACCGGCGCGGCGCTGGCCTTCGCGCCCGCCCAGTGGGTGACCGTGGGTTTCGCCGCCGCCGTTTACGGCTGGCTGCCCAGGATGACGCCGCTGGCCTGGCTGGTCCCCGCGTACGCCTTCGTGATCGGCTACCTGGGCCCGCTGCTGGACCTCCCCGCGGGCCTGGAGCGGCTCTCCCCGTACGGCCACGTGCCCCGGCTCCCGGCGGCCCCGATGGACTGGACGCCGCTCGCCGCGCTCACCGCGGTCGCGGCCGCCCTGATCGCGCTGGCCCTGGCCGGGTTCCGGCGCCGCGACGTCCACTGACGCCCGGCGCCGGGCACACCCCGACCGGGATCAGAGGTGCTTGACCAGCTCCGGCATCAGGTCCTGGAAGGTCCGTCCGCTGGCCGGCTGGCCGATCGCGGCCATCTGCCAACCCGTCGCCGTGCGCTGCACCTTCGCCATGATCTGGGCGGTGTACGGGCCACCGCCGGTGAGCGTGTAGCGGGCCAGCTCGGTGCCGGTGGTCTCGTCCACGAGCCGGCAGAAGGCCGCCTCGACCTCCTGGAAGGTCTGCCCGGTGAAGGAGTTGACGGTGAAGACGATCTGGTCGACCTCCGCCGAGACGGTGGTCAGGTCGACGGTGATGGACTCGTCGTCGGTCGCGGCTCCCGAGCCGCCGACCAGGTTGTCCCCGCTGTGCCGGACCGAACCGTCGTTGCTGTTGAGGTGCTGGAAGAAGACCACGTCCACCGGGCGCCCCTGGGCGAACAGCACCGCCGAGGCGTCCAGGTCGATCTCCCGGCCGGCTGCGAGCAGCTTGGAGAAGAAGCCCTTGCGCTCGGCCGCCTTCCAGCCGAGGCCCATCCGGACCAGGCTCAGCTGCCCACCGCCCGGCTTCTCCAGGCTGATCTTCTGCCCCTTGGCCAGCGAAACGCTCATCGCGCCCTCCTCGTTCTGCCACCGCCCGTGCCGCGAATCTACAGCACTGTAGAAAATTATGATCATCAACGGTGTCCTGCGAGCACCTGTACCCCGTAAGCCCCCGGACCTCACCCCGACGACGGTCCGCATACTGAGGGAACCGGCGGTCCGACGTCTGGCGTAGCCGCGGACCGTGACCGGACGACCGGGACTGCGCACAGTCTAGGGTCGGCCCCGGGGCCGCGCCCGGCAGCGACCGCGCGCCGCGTCCGCACCGATCGCAGTGCTCACGACCGTTCCCGGGCCGCGCCCACCCGCGCCGGCCCACTGACGCTGGGGGGACCACCATGCCCGAGCAGCACGAAGGAACCGAACAGCACGAAGGAACCGGCAGGCCCGACAGAGCCGGACAGCACGCCGCACCGCAACACCCCGGGGAGTCCCGCCTCGGCCGCCGCCGCCTGCTCCGGGCCGGCCTCGGCGCGGGCGGCGCACTGGCCACCGTCCGGCTGCTGCCCGGCGGCACCGCCTGGGCCGAGACACCGCCCACGTTCCCCGCCGTGGAGTACGACAGCGCCGAGTACGGGAACTCCCGCTACGACGGCCTGTGGCCCTCCTCCCACCTGGCCGGCCCGCGCGGCACCGCCGGGCAGGCCTGGCCGGACTGGACCCGCTACGCCCGCATCGCCGACGGCACCTTCAACGAGCCCGCCGACATGCAGAGCGCCGTGGACGCCCTCAAGGCGCAGGAGGTCAGCGTCATCGAGCTGGACACCCTGCTCTCCGACTGGCTCACCGACGCCCAGTTCGCCGCCCACATGGCCGAGGTGAAGATGTTCACCGGCCTGGCCCACGCCGCCGGCCTCAAGGTCGTCATGTACTACCCGTCCCTGGAGCTGATCTCCCCCGGCGGCGAGAAGGGCCGCTCGTTCTACAAGAACGACCAGGGCAAGAACTGGGTCCAGCGCGACATCGCCGGCAAGCCCAACGTGTTCTACGGCAGCGTGGTGGTCTGGGTCGACCCGGGCGACGAGAGCGTCTGGCTCAGCCCCAACTCGCCCTGGCGGGACTACTACCTCAAGCGGATCAAGGGCGTGGCCGCGACCGGCGTGGACGGCATCTGGCCGGACGTGCCGATCTACTTCGACGGCGTGCTCTCCTGGTGCGACGCCTCCACCTGGGGCGCGGCCGCGTTCAAGGCGGACACCGGCCTCGCCCTGCCGAAGGCCGCGAACTTCGCCGACCCGGTCTTCCGCCGCTACGTCGAGTGGCGCCACCGCAACCTGCTCCGGTTCCAGCTGGACATCGCCGACGCGGGCCGCTCGGTCAACCCCGACCTGGTCACCTTCGTCGAGACCGTCTCGATGGACTACCGCTACGCCACCTCGATCGGCCTGGACGGCGGCTACCTGCGCCAGGCCCCCGGCGCCGTCGGCCAGGTCTGGGAGGTGGACATCCTCGGCAACTACGACGGCATGCGCCACGCCACCGCCTCCGACTGGGTCTGCCTGATCTCGATGTACAAGTACGCCCGCGCCGCCAGCGGCACCAAGCCCGCCTGGGCGTTCTCCTACGGCTGGCAGGCCGACGACGCCTCGCTGGTGATGTCCCAGCTGATCGCGGCGGGCTGCAACCCGTACGAGGTGAAGACCCCGTTCAAGAACGACACCGTGGACGCCCCGATGCGCACCCGGATGTACCGCTTCGTCCGCCTCAACCAGGCGAAGCTCTACGACCCGGCCTCGATCGCCCAGGTCGGCGTCTACCACTCCGCGCCGTCCCGGGACTACGTGGCCCCCGGCGAGGGCAACGGGATGTACGTCAACGCCAAGGCGCCGGCCGGGGTCACCGACTGGTGGGGCGGCGACGACCCGGAGATGAGCTGCGCCTCGCTCTCCTGGCTCGGCGAGTTCCGGGGCACCGTGAAGGCACTGGTCTACGCCCACGTCCCGTTCGACACGGTGCCCAGCCCCGGCCTGACCGCCGACGACCTGGCCCGCTTCAAGGTGCTGCTGCTGCCCAACCTCCAGGCGGTCTCGGACACCGAGGCGGCGCTGCTGCGCGCCTTCGTCTCGGCCGGCGGAACGATCGTGATCACCGGCCCCGCGCCCACCGCGCTGGACGAACTGGGCGGCCAGCGCACCGAGTTCGCGCTGGCGGACGTACTCGGCCTGCGCAGGGCCGACCCGCTGCCCGCCACCAAACAGAACTCCTACGGCAGCGGCAGCTGCTGGTACGTCAAGGCGCTGCCCGGCCTGAGCTACCTGACCAAGACCGACCAGGCCTCGGCGGACCAACTGCTCACCGCCGTCCGGCAGTCCGCCCCGCCGGCCGTCACCCTGGCCGGGGACCGGCGGATCTTCCTGGACGCCCGGCGGATCGACGCCGACACCGTCGTCCACCTGGTGAACTTCACCAACTTCGGCGACACCCCGGCGGCCTTCCACAGCGCACCCGCCAACTGCACGCTCTCCTACGCCCTCCCGGCGGGGGCGGGCGTCACGGCGGTCACCGTCGCCAGTCCGGACGGCACCGACCCGACGCCCAAGGCCGTCCCGTACACCGTCACCGGCGGGACGGTCAGCGTGCCGCTGACCGTCGCGCAGTACTCGGTGGTCACGATCACCGCCGGCCCGGCCGCCTGACGGGCCCTATCCGGCGGGCGCGGGAATCCGCCAGAGGGCGGCGGGGTGGGCCTCGCCGCCCGGGGCGGACTCGAAGGCGATCCACTGCCCGTCCGGGGACCAGCTCGGCGCACCGTCGTAGGCGGAGTCGTCACGGGTCACCCGGACGGGCGTGCCGCCGCCCGCCTCCACCACGAAGACCTGGGCGTTGGGCAGATCGCCGAGGTTGGAGGAGAAGACCAGGAAACGGCCGTCCGGGGACCAGCTCGGGTCGGTGTGCTCGCCCGGCGCCGCGGTGACCTGCCGCAGTCCGCCGCCGTCCGCCGCGACCGTCCACAGCGACCAGTCCTCCCGGCCCGCGCTCCGCCGCTGGAAGACGATCCGGTCGCCCTGCGGGGACCAGTTCGGCTGCCGGTTGTCGGTCCCGGTGGCCGGGCCGTCCACCAGCGGGACGGGCGTGCCGCCGGTGCGGCGGACCTTCCAGAGCGAGTCCCGCCCGGCCGCGCCGCCCGCGGCGGCGTGCTCCGGGTCGTGGCTCTGCTGGAAGACGATCCACTCGCCGTCCGGGGAGAAGCTCGGCTCGCTGTAGCCGCTGTCGTCGGCGTGCCTGGTCACCCGCTCGGGGGCGCCGCCGGGCTTCATCAGCCAGACCTCGTCGTGCTCGGACTCCCGGTCGGTGGCGAAGGCGAAGGCGTCGGCGGCGGCGTTCCAGCTGGTGCCGGGGAGGTTGACCGCCGCCTTGTCCGGATCCTCCACCACCTTGCGCGGCGCGCCGCCGTCCAGTGGCAGGACGCTGAGGGCGGCGGCGCCCTGGTTGTAGCCCCCGCTGAACTCGGTCAGCAGCACCGACCGGCCGTCCGGGGCGAAGGCCGGATTCTGGGCGCTGTGGCCGCCCGCGGCGCGGTAGAGCAGCCGCGCGCCGTCGGCACGGCGCTCGGCACCTTCCGCGGTCGGCCACCGTCGTTCCGCATCGCCGGAACCCGAACCGGGGCCGGAACCTGCGTCCGGGCCGGAGCCCGAACCGCTGCATCCGGCCAGCAGCAGCGCGGCGGCGGCCACCGCCGCCGGGAGCACACGAGTCCTCATGCCCAAAAGCTAGTTGACGACACGTCAGTTGTCGTACGCCGCCAGGTGGATCGGGCCTCGCCGTCCGGCAGGTGTGGCCGCGCCACCCGGAGGGCGCCGGCCCGTCACCCCGCGCCGCGCTCCAGCCGCACCAGCGCGTCCACCGCGATCCTGGCGTCCTCGCCGCCCTTGCCTCCGGTGCCACCCCCGCCGCCCCGGTGCCCGGGCTCGCCGCCGACCGTGCGGT
This sequence comes from Streptomyces sp. CBMA156, assembly GCF_014596515.1. Lineage (GTDB taxonomy): Bacteria > Actinomycetota > Actinomycetes > Streptomycetales > Streptomycetaceae > Kitasatospora. The sequence goes on along the minus strand of NZ_MSJQ01000151.1, from coordinate 3,281 downwards.
GCACCCGCTCGGCGCGGACGGTGCGCAGCCCGCGGTCGGCGAGGTCCGCCAGGACGTCCTGCGGGGTGAAGAGCACCGCCGGGTCCTGCGGTCCGCCGACGCCCTCGGTGAGGTTGCTCAGGTCGTGCCCGACGACCAGCAGGGTGCCGCCGGGGGCGAGCGCGTCGGCGGCGCGGCGCAGGGCGGCCCTGCGGTCCGCGGCGGGGATCTGGAGGTAGGCGACCAGGACGAGGTCGTAGCCGGCGGCGGGGGCTTCGACGGCGCGGGCGTCGCCGTGACGCCAGGTGAGCCGGTCGGCGACCTCGTCGGGCAGGTCGGAGGTGAGCCGTTCGGCACGCTCCAGGGCGACGGCGGAGAAGTCCAGTCCGGTGACCTCCCAGCCCTGGGCCGCCAGCCAGATGGCGTTGCGGCCCTCTCCTGCGGCCAGGTCGAGGGCGTGGCCTGGGGTGCGGCCGGTCAGTTCGCGGACCACCCACTGGTTGGGCTCGGCGCCCCACACCAGCTCGCTCGCGGCGTAGCGGTCGTCCCAGTCCTGGCTGTCCATCGCGCCTCCTCGTTCGGCGGGCCTGCTCGTAGCGGCCAACCTACCGGGCCCCGGCGCCCCCGGTCGGGAACGGTCCAGCGGGCGGACACCCTTGACGGCGAATATTGGTCCAGTCCAATCTGTTCAGTCGTGACGTGAACGGGTCGGAGGCCCGTCCCGTCCGCGCACCGTTCGTCAGCACGCGTCACCAGCCCGCGGCGCCCCCACCGCGCCCGGGCCGGCTCCCCACGGCCCACCCGGGCCACCGCACCGCCGGAACCCCCCACACATCCGGAGGACCCACCGCATGCACGACCGTGTCCTGCCCGCACAGCCCGCCCACCCCGCCGGGGAGCGCGCCGGCCGTCGGGCCGCCCACCGCAGAAGGGCCACCGCACTGGCCCTGGCCGCCACCCTGACCACCAGCGGTGCCGCCATCGCCCTCACCTTCGGCTCCGCCTCGGCCGCGCCGGTCAACCTGCTGGCCAACGGCGACTTCGAGGCCGGCACCCTGGCCGGCTGGACCTGTTCCAACGGCTCGGTCGTCACCAGCCCGGTGCACGGCGGGAGCCGCGCGCTCAGCGGCGCCGCCTCGGCCGGCGACACCGCGCAGTGCCAGCAGACCGTCACCGTCCAGCCGAACACCACGTACACCCTGGCCGGCTGGGTGCAGGGCAGCTACGTCTACCTGGGCGCCACCGGCACCGGTGTCAACGCCTCGGCCTGGACGCCGGGCGGGACCGGTTGGAACCAGCTGAGCACCACGTTCACCACCGGTGCCACCACGACGTCCGTCTCGGTCTTCACCCACGGCTGGTACGGCACCGGCACGTACTACGCGGACGACCTCACGCTGACCGGCCCCGGCGGCCCCACCTCGACCGCCAGCCCGACGGCCACCACCAGCCCGACCGCCAGCCCGACCGCGACGGCCAGCCCGACGGCGACCGCCAGCCCCACCGCGACCGGCAGTCCGACCGCGACCGGCACCCCGACGGGCACCCCCACGACCACCACCCCGACCCCGACGGGCACCGCGAGCGGCCCGGCCGGGGACGGCAAGGTCACCACCCCGACCGGCTTCGCGGTCACCAAGGCCACCTCCAACGCGGTGGTCCTCACCTGGCAGCCGTCCACGCTGACCAGCGGTGACGGCCCGGTCTCCTACAAGGTGTGGTCCAACGGCCAGCTGGTCGCCACCTCGATGGGCACCTCGGTCGCGGTCAGCTCGCTGCTGCCGGGCAAGAGCTACACCTTCAGCGTCCAGGGCTACTCCGGCAGCCACGCCTCGGCCCAGTCCGCGCCGGTGAACACCACGACCGCGGCCGCCCCCGCCCAGCAGCCGATCCGCTCGGCCTACTTCGACCAGTGGGGCGTCTACGAGAACGCCTACAACGCGAAGAACGTCGACACCAGCGGCGCGGCGGGCAAGCTGGACGTCATCCACTACGCGTTCGCCAACATCGACCCGACCAAGTTCACCTGCTTCCAGGCGGTGAAGGCCTCCGACTCGGGCAACGAGAACAACCCCAACGCCGGTGACGGCGCGGGCGACGCCTACGCCGACTACCAGGCCGACTACAACTCCGGCACCAGTGTGGACGGCAGCGCCGACACCTGGGAGCAGCCGCTCAAGGGCAACTTCAACCAGCTGCGCCAGCTGAAGGCCAAGTACCCGAACCTGCGCTTCACCATCTCGATCGGCGGCTGGACGTACTCCAAGTACTTCTCCGACGCGGCGGCCACCGACTCCTCCCGGAAGGCCTTCGTCTCCTCCTGCGTCGACATGTTCCTCAAGGGGAACCTGCCGACCGGCGTGGCCGGTGACGCCTCCGGCGGCCAGGCCTCGGCGGCGGGCCTCTTCGACGGCATCGACCTCGACTGGGAGTACCCGGGCTCGGCCGGCGGCCACACCGGCAACCACTACTCCCCCGCCGACAAGCAGAACTTCACCCTGCTGCTGAAGGAGTTCCGCACCCAGCTGGACACCCTCGGCGCCGCCCAGGGCAAGCGCTACCTGCTGACCGCGGCGCTGCCCAGCGGCCAGGACAAGGTCGCCCAGCTGGAGACCGACAAGATCGGCAACTACCTGGACTTCGCCGACGTGATGTCCTACGACATGCACGGCGCGTGGGACGCCAAGGGCCCGACCAACCACCAGGACCCGCTGCACGACAGCCCGGCCGACCCGACCACGCCGATCACCCCGGGCACCCGCAAGTACAACGTCGACACCACGGTCGCCGCGTACACCACCGGCCTGCCCGAGTACGGCATCCCCGGCGGCTTCCCGGCGAACAAGATCGTGCTGGGCATCCCGTTCTACTGGCGCGGCTGGACCGGCGTGCCGGCCGGCTCGAACTACGGCCTGTACCAGAGCGCGACCGGCCCGACGGCGAAGAAGCCGCTGAGCCAGGAGGCCGGCCTGGCCGCCTGGAAGGAGCTCAACCCGACCGCGGCGCAGACCCACTGGGACCCGGTCACCGAGAGCAGCTGGGTCTACGACGGCACCAACTTCTGGACCGGTGACACCCCGCAGGCCGTCCAGGCGCGCGGGGCCTACGCCAAGAGCAAGGGCCTGGGCGGGCTGTTCGCCTTCTCCCTGGAGAACGACGACGCCTCCGGCACGATGCTCAACTCGATGGACAGCAGCCTGCGCTGACGCTCCGTCCGGAACGAGCGGTGGCCCGCGCGGAACTCCGCGCGGGCCACCCGCGAGCCCGCGGTGCCGCCGCTCAGCGCGGCGGCACCGGGTCCG
>NZ_MSJQ01000150.1 GCF_014596515.1 Streptomyces sp. CBMA156 | reverse complement strand
CTGGCCCGCCGATCGCTGGAGCACCCGACCGGTCAGGGCCCGCGTGCTGGCGGTCGCCCGCACCCTCACCTCGGCCACCCGGGTCCTGGACGTCCTCACCCTGCTGAGCCCGGACGGCATCGAGCGGCCCCCCCCCCCCCCCCCCCCCCCCCCCCCCCCCCACCCCCCCCCGCCCTGCCCCGCCGCCCCCTCCGCCGCGGCCGCCCAGCCGGACACGGCGGCCGCCAAGGGCCCGCAGCGCAAGCCGCGCACCCAGGCCTTCACCGTCATGGGCACCACCGACCTGCACGGCCGGGTGCTCAACTGGGACTACTTCACCGACGCCGAGTACACCGACAAGGCCCACAACGCGGTCGGCCTCGCCAAGATCTCCACCCTGGCCAACCAGGTGCGCGAGGAGAAGGGCTGGAACCGCTGCCTGCTCATCGACTCCGGTGACACCATCCAGGGCACCCAGCTGTCCTACTACTACGCCCGGATCGAGTCGATCGACACCGAGGCCGACACCGTGCCGGACCACCCGATGGCCGTCGCCATGAACCTCATGGAGTACGACGCCGCCGCGCTCGGCAACCACGAGTTCAACTACGGCATCCCGCTCCTGAAGGCCTACCAGGACCAGCTGGAGTTCCCGCTGCTGGGCGCCAACGCGCTGAACGCGAAGAACGAGAAGCCGGCCTTCAAGCCGTACGTGATCAAGGAGCTGCGGCTGGGCGAGGGGCGGCCGCTGAGGGTCGGCATCCTCGGCCTCACCAACCCGGGCATCGCGATCTGGGACAAGGCCAACGTCAGCGGCAAGATGGTCTTCCCCGGCATCGTCGAGACCGCCGCCACCTGGGTGCCGCGGATGAAGGCGGCGGGCGCGGACGTCATCGTGGTCTCCTCGCACTCGGGCTGCGACGAGGCGACCACCTGGGGCGACCAGCTGCCCTGGGCCGAGAACGCCTCGGTGGCCCTGGCGGAGACCGTCCCCGACATCGACGCGGTGCTGGTGGGCCACGCCCACAAGGAGATCGCCCAGCGCCTGGTCGTCAACAAGAAGACCGGCAGGACGGTCGTGCTCTCCGAGCCGCTCTGCTACGGCCAGCGGCTGACCTGCTTCGACTTCGAGGCCGAGTTCGCGGGCGGTGCCTGGAAGGTCTCCTCGGTCTCCTCCCGGCTGCTGAACGCCAACACCGTGCCGGAGAACCCGGAGATCACCGACGCGATCGCCGGGCAGCACAAGAAGGTCGTCGCGTACGTCAACCAGAACATCGGCAGCAGCAAGATCGCGCTGTCGATCGCCGAAGCGCCCTTCAAGGCCACCCCGATCATCGACCTGATCGGCAGGGTCCAGGCCGACGCCGTCAAGACGGCGCTGGCGGGCGGGCAGTACGCCGGCCTCCCGGTGCTGGCCCAGGCCGCCCCGTTCAACCGCACCGCCCTGATCCCGTCCGGCCAGGTGAAGCTGCGCGACGCCGCGGGCCTGTACATCTACGAGAACACCCTGGAGGCCCGCATCCTGACGGGCGCCCAGCTCAAGGACTACCTTGAGTACTCGGTGAAGTACTACAACCAGCTCGCCCCGGGCGCCCCGGTCGACAAGGACACCCTGACCGGCGCCGAGGCCACCCCGGACTACAACTACGACTCGGTCTACGGCCTGAGCTACGACATCGACATCGCCCAGCCGAAGGGCCGGCGGATCGTCAACCTGTCCTTCCAGGGCAAGCCGATCGACCCGGCCGCCGAGTTCGTCCTCGCCGTCAACAACTACCGTGCCAACGGCGGCGGCAACTTCCCGCACGTCGCCAAGGCCAAGATGATCTGGTCGGACTCCGACGAGATCCGCAACACCATGATCGCCTGGGTGAAGGCCAAGGGCACCATCGACCCCGCCGACTTCTTCACCGACTCCTGGCGCCTCGTCCGCGCCGGCCAGCCGGTCTTCTGACCGACGCTCCCACCGGAAGGCCGTCGCCCCCGTCGGGGCGGCGGCCTTCCGGCCTGTCCGGTGGAAGAATGGCGCCATGGGCGAGTTGCAGATCCCGGAGCGCCACGCACGGCTGCTGGCCTACGCGCAGAGTCTGACGCCTCCCAGCGGTTGGAAGATCGAGATCTCCGGCGACGAGATCATCATGACGGCCGGCCCATCGGTGATCCATCAACGCAACCTGCTGCTTGTGCGCGAGCAGTTCGACGCCCACCGCCCCGCCGACCTGATGCCCAGCGAGAACACCGACCTCGCCTCCCCGAACGTCGGCAAGCTGCGCAACCCCGACCTGACCTACATCCCGCTTTCGGTGCTCGAAGAGGGCGGCAACCAGGTCCCCGCCGAACAGGCCGCCATCGCCGTGGAGATCGTCTCCCCGTCGAACCCGGAGAACGACCTGGTCGGCAAGGTCCGCGACTATCCGCTGATGGCCATCCCGCTGTACCTGCTGATCGACCCTCGCGAGGGTGAGCTGACGCTCTACTCCGAGCCGTCCGGCAGCGGCTACCACCGCCAGTGGAGCGGCAAGTTCGGGGACCCGGTCCCGGTCCCGGCCCCCTTCGGCTTCACGCTCGCCACCGACGCCCTGGTCCGCCACCCGGCCTGAACGGTCGAGTGCCACGGGCCTCCCGGCGGCAGCCGCCGGGAGGCCCGCACGTTCGACGTCCCCGGATCAGAACCGGATCAGAAGGGGAAGACCGCGCGCTCGTGCTGGACGGAGATCCACTTCACGGTGGTGAAGGCGTCCACCGTGGCCTCGCCGTTGAGGCGGCCGACGCCGGAGTTCTTCTCGCCGCCGAAGGGCACGCCCGGCTCGTCGGCGATGGTGCCGCCGTTGACGTGGATCATGCCGGTCTCGACCCGCTGGGCGACCTTCACGCCGCGCTCGACGTTGCCGGTGTGCACCGCCCCGCTGAGCCCGAACGGCGAGTCGTTGGCCAGTCGCACGGCCTCGTCCTCGCCGTCGAAGGGCACCAGCAGCACGATCGGGCCGAAGAGTTCGTTGCGCAGGATCGGCGCGTCCTCCGCGAGGCCGGTGAGCACCGTCGGCGCCATCAGGCTGCCGACCGTGGTGCCGCGCAGCAGCGCGGTGGCGCCGGCCGCGACGGCCTGGTCGACCTGGGCGTCGAGGGCGTCGGCCTGGACGGGGTTGATCAGCGGGCCGATGTGGGTGGCCGGGTCCCTCGGGTCGCCGACTACGAGCGAGGCCACCTTGGCGACGAACTTCTCGGTGAACTCGGCCTCGACGGCGCGGTCCACCAGCACCCGGTTCGCCGACATGCAGACCTGCCCCTGGTGGACGAAGCGGCTGAACACCGCCGCGTCCACGGCGTGGTCCACGTCCGCGTCGTCCAGCACGATCAGCGCGCTGTTGCCGCCGAGCTCCAGGACCGTCCGCTTGAAGTGGCCGGCGGCGACGGTGGCGACGTGCCGGCCGACCTTGTCGGAGCCGGTGAACGAGATCACCTTGGGCACCGGGTGCTCCAGGAAGGCGTCGCCGACCTCGGCGATGTCCGTGATCACCACGTTCAGCAGGCCGGGCGGCAGGCCCGCCTCCTCGAAGAGCTTGGCGATCAGCCCGCCGCCGACCACCGGGGTCTCCTGGTGCGGCTTGAGGACGACGCCGTTGCCGAGCGCGAGCGCCGGGGCGACGGCCTTGAGCGCCAGGTACAGCGGGAAGTTGAACGGGCTGATCACGCCGACCACGCCGACCGGCAGCCGGTAGAGCCGGTTCTCCCGGCCCTGGGCGGGCGAGGTCAGCAGCCGGCCCTCGGGGGCCACGGACTGGTACAGGCAGTCCCGCAGCAGGTCCTTGACCAGCGACAGTTCGAAGCCCGCCTTCAGCGCGGTGCCGCCGAGCTCCGCCATGATCGCCCCGACGATCTCCGGCTCCCACTCCTCCAGCAGCCGCAGCGCCCGCTCGAAGACCAGCCGCCGCTGGTACGGGTTGGTGGCGGCCCACTCCTTCTGGGCGCGCTGGGCCGCGCGGTAGGCCAGGTCGACCTCGGCGACGGTGGCGACGGTGATGGTGGCGAGCTTGTCCCCGGTGTAGGGATCGACGTCGACGATGTCCCAGGAGCCGCTGCCCGTGCGCCACTCGCCGTCGATGTACTGCAGCGCCAACTCGGAGAAGTACGACATCTGATCCCTCTCATACACCGACCTGATGAGACATCATCGTACTGACGTATTACAGCTCCTGGCGCACCGCGTACAAAAGGTCGCGGGTCAGTTCCGGAGTCAGGCTGTCGGCGACCAGGTCGTCCATCGCCTGCCGGTACTCGGCCACCTCGGTGGGCTTGTCGAGGTAGAGCGCGGTGGTGAACTGCTCCAGGTACACCACGTCCGCCAGTTCGGCCTCGGCGAAGCCCAGGACGGTGAACGCGCCGCTCTCCGCGCTCAGTCCGGCGTTGCCCAGCGGCAGCACCTGGAGCCGGACGTTGGGCAGCTCGCCGAGCTCCAGCAGCCGGTCCAGCTGGCCGCGCATCAGCCCGGGGCCGCCCCAGGGGCGGCGCAGCGCGGCCTCGTCCAGCACGGCGACCAGCCGCGGCGCCCGCTCCCCGGTGAGCACCCCCTGCCGCTTGAGCCGTACGTCGACCCGGCGCTCGATCTCCTCCGGGCCGTTGGCGTGGCAGCCGGCGGTGACCACGGCCCGGGCGTAGTCGGCGGTCTGCAACAGCCCGTGGACGAACTGGACCTCGTAGCTGCGGATCTCGGCCGCGGCCTCCTCCAGCCCGAGGTAGTTCTGGAACCAGCCGGGCAGCACGTCCCCGTACTCGTGCCACCAGGAGCTGGCGTTGGCGTCGCGCAGCAGCCCGAGCACGGTGGCCCGCTCCGGCTCGGCCTCGACCCCGTACAGGGTCAACAGGTCGGCCACGTCGCGCTCCTTGAAGCCGACCCGGCCGAGTTCCATCCGGCTGATCTTCGACTCGGAGGCCCGGATCGAGTACCCGGCCTCCTCCCGGCTGACGCCTCTGGCCTCGCGGAGCTTGCGCAGCTGGGTGCCGAGCAGCAGACGCCGTACGGTGGCGCCCCCGCCTGCCTGAGTCGTGCCCATCGAAGTCACCCTCCGCACTCGCCCAGCCCCCCGGCCGTCGGCCGCAGTCTGCCACCTGGCACCGACGAACAACAGTCCGCTGCCGGGGAACCGCCGGGGCCGCGGACGACTCCGGCCACTGCCGGCCACCGTACGTCCGGGCCCTGAAGCTCAGGCCCCGAAGTTCCCGGCCCCGGAGTTCAGGGTCTCGGAGTTCCGGGCCCCGAGGTGCTCGACCGCTCCCGGCGTCGCCGCCGTCAGGGCACGCGACGGCGCCCGCCCTCCAACTGGTCGGGGAAGAGGGCAGGCGCCAGGAGACCGCGTTGGCCCGGCGACACTGGCGGGGGCAGCGGGTTGAGCTCCCGGCGATGCGGCGCCGGGGGTTCGGTGGGGCCGGTCGGACCGTCGGCCGTCAGACCACCAGGGGGCGGTCCGTGGGTCGGATCGGGGCGGGAAGCGGGGTCTTGCCGCCCAGGTACGAGTCCACCGCGGCAGCGGCCGAACGGCCCTCCGCGATGGCCCAGACGATCAGTGACTGGCCACGGCCGGCGTCTCCGCAGACGTACACGCCATCGACATTGGTGGCGAACCGGCCATCGCGGGCAATGTTACCGCGCGCGTCGAGGTCCGCTCCCAGCTGCTCGACCAGCCCGTTGCGCACGTCCGTCCCGGTGAAGCCCATGGCCAGGGTGACGAGCTGGGCGGGGACGGCCCGCTCGGTGCCCGGGACGGGCTCGAACCGGCCGTCCCTGAACTCGACCTCGACCAGGTGCAGTTCCTGGACGTTGCCGTCCTCGTCACCGGCGAAGTGGGTGGTGCTGACGGAGTAGATCCGCTCGCCGCCCTCCTCGTGCGCGGAGGTGACCTTGTACGTCATCGGCATGGTCGGCCACGGCTGGTTCCCGGGCCGGTCCTCGCCGGGCCGCGGCATGATCTCCAGCTGGGTGACGGAGGCCGCCCCCTGCCGGTGGGCGGTGCCGACGCAGTCCGCGCCGGTGTCGCCGCCGCCGATCACGACCACGTGCTTGCCCTTGGCGCTGATCGGCGACTCCACGAAGTCGCCCTCCTGCACCTTGTTGGCCAGCGGCAGGTACTCCATGGCCTGGTACACGCCCTTGAGCTCGCGCCCGGGCACCGGCAGGTCGCGGGCCGTCGTCGCGCCGGCCGCGACCACCACGGCGTCGAAGCGCTCGCGCAGCTGCTGCCCGGTGATGTCCTCGCCGACGTGCACGCCGGTGCGGAACCGGGTGCCCTCCGCCCGCATCTGCTCGACGCGGCGGTTGATGTGGCGCTTCTCCATCTTGAACTCGGGGATGCCGTAGCGCAGCAGCCCGCCGATCCGGTCGGCCCGCTCGTACACCACCACGGTGTGCCCGGCCCTGGTGAGCTGCTGGGCGGCGGCGAGGCCGGCCGGTCCCGAGCCCACCACGGCGACGGTCTTGCCGGACAGCCGTTCCGGCACCTGCGGGATGACCCCGCCCCGGTCCCAGGCCTTGTCGATGATGGTGACCTCGACGTTCTTGATGGTCACCGCGTCCTGGTTGATGCCGAGGACGCACGCGGACTCGCAGGGAGCCGGGCACAGGCGGCCGGTGAACTCCGGGAAGTTGTTGGTGGCGTGCAGCCGCTCGATGGCACCGGTGAAGTCGTCCCGGTAGGCCAGGTCGTTCCACTCGGGGATGAGGTTCCCGAGCGGGCAGCCGTTGTGGCAGAACGGGATGCCGCAGTCCATGCAGCGGCCGGCCTGCTTGGTGATGATCGGCAGGAGGCTGCGCTCGACGTAGACCTCGTTCCAGTCCTTGATCCGCACGTCGACCGGGCGGCGCTCGGCCAGCTGCTTGGGCGTGGTCAGGAAGCCCTTGGGGTCAGCCATGTGCCGCCTCCATCATCTTGCGCGTGGTCTCGGCCTCGGAGAGGCCGTCGCGCTCGGCGGCGTCCTTGGCGGCGAGCACTGCCTTGTAGTCGGTCGGCATGATCTTGGAGAAGCGGGAGACTCCGCTGCCCCAGTCCGCCAGGAGCTCGGCGGCGACGGTGGAGCCGGTCTCCTCGTAGTGCTGCTGCACGGTCTCGCGCAGCCAGTCGCGGTCGGCGGCGGTGGGGGCCTCGATGCCCACCATCCCGTCGTTGACGTTCGCCGGGCGCAGGTCCAGGACGTACGCGATGCCGCCGGACATGCCGGCCGCGAGGTTGCGTCCGGTCTCGCCGAGGACGACGACCCGGCCGCCCGTCATGTACTCCAGGCCGTGGTCGCCCACGCCCTCGACCACCAGGGTGGCCCCGGAGTTGCGGACGGCGAAGCGCTCGCCGGCCTTGCCGCGCAGGTGGACGCGGCCCGAGGTGGCGCCGTAGCCGATGGTGTTGCCGGCGATGACGTGGTTCTGCGCGTCGTTGCCGATGGCCGCGGCCTCGCGGGCCGGGCGGACGACGACCACCCCGCCCGAGAGGCCCTTGCCGACGTAGTCGTTGGCGTCGCCCTCCAGCCGCAGGGTCACGCCGCGCGGCAGGAACGCGCCGAAGGACTGCCCGGCGGAGCCGGTGAAGGTGACGTCGATGGTCCCCTCCGGCAGGCCCTCGCCGCGGTACCGCTTGGTCACCTCGTGGCCGAGCATGGTGCCGACGGTGCGGTTGACGTTGCGGATCGGCAGCTGCACCCGCACCGACTCGCCGCGCTCCAGGGCGTCCTCGGCCAGTGCGATCAGCTGGTTGTCCAGGGCCTTGTCCAGCGCGTGGTCCTGGGTGGTGGTGCAGTGCCTGGCGGCGCCCTCGGGCAGGGCCGGCACGTGGAACAGCGGAGCCAGTTCGAGCCCGGCGGCCTTCCAGTGGTCGATCGCGGCCCTGGCGTCGATGTGCTCGGCGCGGCCGACGGCCTCCTCGATCGAGCGGAAGCCCAGCGAGGCCAGGATCTCCCGGACCTCCTCGGCGATGAACTCGAAGAAGTTGACCACGAATTCGGGCTTGCCGGAGAACCGCTCGCGCAGCACCGGGTTCTGGGTGGCGACGCCGACCGGGCAGGTGTCCAGGTGGCAGACGCGCATCATGATGCAGCCGGAGACCACCAGCGGGGCGGTCGCGAAGCCGAACTCCTCGGCGCCGAGCAGCGCGGCGATCACCACGTCGCGGCCGGTCTTCAGCTGGCCGTCGGTCTGCACCACGATCCGGTCGCGCAGCCCGTTCAGCAGCAGCGTCTGCTGGGTCTCCGCGAGCCCCAGCTCCCAGGGGCCGCCGGCGTGCTTCAGGGAGGTGAGCGGCGAGGCGCCCGTCCCGCCGTCGTGGCCGGAGACCAGGACGACGTCCGCGTGCGCCTTGGACACACCCGCCGCGACCGTCCCGACGCCGACCTCGGAGACCAGCTTCACGTGGATGCGGGCCGCCGGGTTGGCGTTCTTGAGGTCGTGGATCAGCTGCGCCAGATCCTCGATCGAGTAGATGTCGTGGTGCGGCGGCGGCGAGATCAGGCCGACGCCCGGGGTGGAGTGCCGGGTCCTGGCGACCCACGGGTACACCTTGTGGCCGGGCAGCTGGCCGCCCTCGCCGGGCTTGGCGCCCTGGGCCATCTTGATCTGGATGTCGTCCGCGTTGACCAGGTACTCGGAGGTGACGCCGAACCGGCCGGAGGCGACCTGCTTGATCGCCGAGCGGCGCTCCGGGTCGTACAGCCGGTCCGGGTCCTCGCCGCCCTCACCGGTGTTGGACTTGCCGCCGAGGCGGTTCATCGCGATGGCCAGCGTCTCGTGCGCCTCGCGCGAGATCGAGCCGTACGACATGGCGCCGGTGGAGAAGCGCCTGACGATCTCGGAGACCGGCTCGACCTCCTCGACCGGGATCGGCTCCCGCCCGAGCCCGTTCAGCTGGAACAGGCCGCGCAGCGTCATCAGCCGCTCGGACTGCTCGTTCACCCGGTCCGTGTACTGCTTGAAGATGTCGTACCTGCGGTTGCGGGTGGCGTGCTGGAGCCGAAAGACGGTGTCCGGGTCGAACAGGTGCGGCTCGCCCTCGCGGCGCCACTGGTACTCGCCGCCGATCTCCAGCGCGCGGTGCGCGGCCGGGATGCCGGAGGCCGGGTACGCCTTGGCGTGCCGGGCGGCGGTCTCCCTGGCGATCTCCTCCAAGCCGATGCCGCCGAGCTTGGTGGTGGTGCCGGCGAAGTAGCCGTCGACCAGGTCCTGGGAGAGGCCGATGGCCTCGAAGACCTGGGCGCCGCGGTAGGAGGCGACGGTCGAGATGCCCATCTTGGACATGACCTTGAGCACGCCCTTGCCGAGCGCCTTGATCAGGTTCCTGATCGCCTTCTCGGGCTCGACGCCCTCGATGAAGACGCCCTGGGCGACCAGGTCCTCGACCGACTCCATCGCCAGGTACGGGTTGACGGCACCCGCGCCGTAGCCGATCAGCAGCGCGACGTGGTGCACCTCGCGGACGTCGCCGGCCTCGACCAGCAGCGACACCTGGGTGCGCTGCTTGGTGCGGATGAGGTGGTGGTGGACGGCGGAGGTGAGCAGCAGCGAGGGGATCGGCGCGTGCTCGGCGTCCGAGTGCCGGTCGGAGAGCACGATGATCCGGGCGCCGTCGGCGATGGCGGCGTCGGCCTCGGCGGCGATCGCGGCCAGCCGGGAGGCCAGGCCCTCGCCGCCGGCGGCGACCTTGTACAGACCGGAGAGCGTGACGGCCTTGAGGCCGGGCTGGTCACCGTCCGCGTTGATGTGGACGAGCTTGGCCAGCTCGTCGTTGTCGATCACCGGGAAGGTGATGCCGACGGAGCGGCAGGCGGCGGCCTCGGCGGCCAGCAGGTTGCCCTCCGGGCCGAGGTTGGACAGCAGCGAGGTGACGAGTTCCTCGCGGATGGCGTCCAGCGGCGGGTTGGTGACCTGCGCGAAGAGCTGCACGAAGTAGTCGAACAGCAGGCGCGGCTTCTCGCTCAGCGCGGCGATCGGCGAGTCGGTGCCCATCGAGCCGAGGGCCTCGCCGCCGGTGCGCGCCATCGGCGCGAGGATGACCCGCAGCTCCTCCTCGGTGTAGCCGAAGGTCTGCTGGCGGCGGGTGACGGAGGCGTGGGTGTGCGCGATGTGCTCGCGCTCGGGCAGCTTGGCGAGCTGGATCTGCCCGCCGTCCACCCACTCCTCGTACGGGTGCTCGGCGGCGAGGGCGGACTTGATCTCCTCGTCCTCGACGATCCGGCCCTCGACGGTGTCCACCAGGAACATCCGGCCGGGCTGGAGGCGGCCCTTCCTGACGACCTTCTCCTGGTCGATGTCGAGCACGCCGACCTCGGAGGAGAGGACGACCAGGCCGTCCTCGGTGATCCAGTACCGGGCGGGGCGCAGGCCGTTGCGGTCGAGCACGGCACCGATCCGGATGCCGTCGGTGAAGGTGACGCAGGCCGGGCCGTCCCAGGGCTCCATCAGGTTGGAGTGGTAGCGGTAGAACGCGCGGCGGGCCGGGTCCATGGTGGCGTGGTTCTCCCACGCCTCCGGGATCATCATCAGCACCGAGTGCGGCAGCGAGCGGCCGCCGAGGTGGAGCAGTTCCAGGACCTCGTCGAAGGAGGCGGAGTCGGAGTGGTCCGGGGTGCAGATCGGGAAGATCCGCTCCAGGCCCTGCCCGTTCCCGTTGGCGGGGATGAGGTCGGTGGCGAGCTGGGACTCCCGGGCCCGCATCCAGTTGCGGTTGCCCTTGACCGTGTTGATCTCGCCGTTGTGCGCGACGAAGCGGTACGGGTGGGCGAGCGGCCAGCTCGGGAAGGTGTTGGTGGAGAACCGCGAGTGCACCAGGCCGATCGCGGACGCGTAGGTGCGGTCCGACAGGTCGGGGAAGAAGGGCTCCAGCTGGCCGGTGGTCAGCATGCCCTTGTAGACGATGGTGCGGGCGGACAGCGACGGGAAGTACACCCCGGCCTCGCGCTCGGACCGCTTGCGGGCCACGAAGGCGACCCGGTCCAGCTCGATGCCGGCCAGGCCGGCCTTCGCCAGGAAGAGCTGCCGGAACCGCGGCATCACGCTGCGCGCGGTGGCCCCGAGCAGGTCCGGGGTGACCGGGACGTCGCGCCAGCCGAGGACGGTCAGCCCCTCCTCCAGCGCGATCGCCTCGATCCGGGCGACGGCGGCCGCGCAGGTCTCGTCCTCGTCCGGCAGGAACGCGATGCCGACGGCGTAGGACCCGGCCGCCGGGAGCTCGAAGGCGACCTTCCCGCGCAGGAAGGCGTCCGGGACCTGGGTCAGGATGCCCGCGCCGTCGCCGGAGTCCGGATCGGCGCCGGTGGCGCCGCGGTGCTCCAGGTTGCGCAGGACGTTCAGCGCCTGCTCGACGATGGTGTGGTCGGCGATGCCGGTCAGCGTGGCGACGAAACCGACGCCACAGGCGTCGTGCTCGTTTCGCGGGTCGTACAGGCCCTGAGCAGCAGGTCGCGCATCCGGCACGAGCGCGTACGGCCGGCGGGCGGCGCCGGCCTGGTGCTCGTTGGCGGAGTGCATGGATGCAGACAGCATCGGCTCTCCCGTCGTCGTCTTTCGGCAAGTTGATGCAAGGAGGGACGACGTTGGCCCTGATGCGATGGTGCGAGTCACATGATGCCCGTGATCCTGAGAAGCGAAATATCCCGTCCACATGGCGGAATGACGCGCAGGTCAGAGGGTGTGTGAGAGGACGCGCCACAGTGCACGTCCCGACGATTGTGCCCAACCGTCCGCGGCCTGAAACAGCGGCGAAACCGGATCGCCACGGAAGCCGATCATGGTCGCCTGCGAATCCATCCCGGAAGCCCGTCCGCGGATGCGAATCCGCGGCGAAGGGGCCCGAATGATGAGACAGTGCCAGGCCCCGCTCGCCGTCCATGTGTGAAACGTCACGCACTGACCAGCATAGTCATGCAGGCCCGTGGTTAGCCCACATGGCCGCCGATCAGCAACCCGAGCAGATAGGTCACCCCGGCCGCGGCGCCGCCCAGCACCAGCTGCCGCAGCCCGCTGAACCACCAGCTGCGCGCCGTCACCCTGGCCACCACCGCACCGCACAGGAACAGCCCGGCGCCCGCCAGCAGCATGGCGGGCAGCAGCGTGGTCGCCCCCAGCAGGTACGGCAGCAGCGGCAGCAGCGCGCCGAGCGCGAAGCACAGGAAGGACGAGCCGGCCGCCACCAGCGGCGAGGGCAGGTCGGTCGGGTCGACGCCCAGTTCCTCGCGGGCGTGCACCTCCAGGGCCAGCTCCGGGTCCGCGGACAGCTGCCGGGCCACCTCGTGGGCCAGCTCCGGGTCCACCCCGCGCGAGACGTACAGCTGGGCCAGCTCGGCCAGCTCCCCGTGCGGGTTGCGGCTCAGCTCCAGCCGCTCGACCTCGATCTCGGCCTGGACGAGCTCCCGCTGCGAGGCCACCGAGGTGTACTCCCCCGCCGCCATCGAGCAGGCGCCGGCCGCCAGGCCCGCCAGCCCGGTCAGGATCACCGTCCCGTTGGAGGCCGCACCGCCGACCACACCCGTCATCAGCGCGAAGTTGGACACCAGCCCGTCCACCGCCCCGAACACGGCCGGCCGCAGCCAGCCCCCGTTGACGTCCCTGTGGTGGTCGGCCGCGGGTATCCGCGGCTGGTGTCCGGCGTCGGCCTCCACGGTGATCGCACTCATCGTCATTCCCCTCCGTCGTCGTTCGTCAGCCCTGAACGTAGCCCTTCTGACCTGGGCATTTCCAGCAAAGTAAGGCTGTCCGAACACCACTGAGGCCACCCTTCGCAAACCTCGCGAAGGGTGGCCTCAGTGCGGAGAAGTCCCAGGTCAGATCGGGTTCTTGGCGTCCTCGCCGGCCGTCTCCCCGTCCACGGGCTCGGCCTGCTTGCGCAGAACCGGCTTCCCGTCGGCCTTCTCCTCGACGCTCTTGCCGTTCTTCTCCCCCACCGGGGCGTCCTCCGCCGGAGTGCCGTCCGCCGGAGCGCCCTCCACCACGTGCGCGGCCGGATCGACGCCCGCCGGGTCCTCCCGGCCGGGCCGCGTCCTGCCGACGATCACGAAGTACGCGACCGCGCCGAGGAACACCGCGATGGACACCCAGTCGTTCAGCCGCAGGCCGAAGTAGACGTGCGCGTCGTCGATCCGCAGCCACTCGATCCAGAACCGGCCCACCGTGTACGCGGCCACGTACAGCGCGAAGGCCCGGCCGTGGCCCAGCCTGAACCGGCGGTCCGCCCAGATCACCAGCAGCGCGACGCCGACGCACCACAGCGACTCATAGAGAAAGGTCGGGTGGTAGACGCCCTTCACGACCTCGCCGTCGGGCAGCGTCTTGTCGATCTCCAGGCCCCACGGCAGGGTGGTCGACCGGCCGTACAGCTCCTGGTTGAAGTAGTTGCCCCAGCGGCCCAGTGCCTGGGCGAGCGCGATGCCGGGCGCGATGGCGTCGGCGTACGCGGGCAGCGGCACGCCCCGGCGGCGGGCACCGATCCAGGCGCCGACCGCGCCCAGCGCGACCGCGCCCCAGATGCCGAGGCCGCCCTCCCAGATCTTGAGGGCGTCCCAGGGGTTCTTCCCGTCGGCGAAGTACAGTCGGCCGCCGTCGGTGATCACGTGGTACAGGCGGCCGCCGACCAGGCCGAACGGCACGGCCCACACGGCGATGTCACCGACCGTGTGCTTGGCACCGCCCCGGGCGACCCAGCGCTTGCTGCCGAGCCAGACGGCGACGACGACACCGAGGATGATGCAGAAGGCGTAGGCGCGCAGCGGGATCGGTCCGATGTACAGGACGCCCCGCGACGGGCTGGGAATGTAGGCGATATCCATGGCAGTTCCGACGCTACAGGGTCCGACGGCCCCGTCGGACACCCCTGGGGTCACAGAAACCGAACAACGGGCCGCGCCGCCCCCTCCGGACGGGGAGGGGACGGCGGACCGGGATCGGGCTCAGCCGGCCGTCGGCGACGGGTTGTTGGCCTCCGAGGCGGTGCTGGTCGGCGCCGGGGTCTGCCCGTGCGAGCCCGCCGTACCCAGCTGCTTGCCCTGGTTCGCGGCGTCCACCCACTTCACCAGGTTCGCCGGGGTGATCTCCTCGCTGCCGTTCTTCGGGTAGATCGGCTGGCCGTTGAGCAGCACCGTCGGGGTGGACTTGAAGCTGGACTTGTCGAAGTCCTGCTGCACCGCGGACACCCACCCGCCGAACTTGTTGTCCTTGACGCAGGACTGGAACTCGGGCGTGTCCAGGCCGTTGACCTGCTTCGCCAGGCTGAGCAGGACGGCCTTGTCGCCGAAGGCGTCGTTGGTCTCCTCCGGCTGGTTGCGGTACAGCACGTCGTGGAAGTCCCGGAACCGCCCGGCGTCCTGGGCGCAGCCCAGCGCGTTGGCGCCCGTCTTGGACCCCTTGCCCGACACGGCCCGGTCGATGAACGACACGATGTGGTAGTTCGTGAAGATCTTCCCGGCGTCCTCCAGCTGGTCGATGGTCGCCGAGAACTCCCGCTCGAACGTGCCGCAGGCGGGGCAGCGCGGGTCCTCGTAGATGGTGAGGACGGAGGGCGCGTTGCCGGCGCCGACCGGGATGACCAGGTTCTTGTCGCCGATCGTCCCGGCCGGTACGGCGGTCGGGGTCTCCGGCTTGGAACGCTGGTTCTGCACCACGACGCCGACGATCACCGCCGCGGCGATCACCGCGAGCACGGAGCCGCCCACGATCAGCTTCTTCCTGCGCCGGGAGGAGGCCTCATCGGCGGCCCGCTGTTCCTGCATCCGCTCGCGGGCGGTGCGCTTGCCTTCTCGGTTCTTATCGCTCATTGCCTTGACATCCACGGTCGGGGGGCCTTCGTCGGGTGCGGGGATGTGGGGGTCAGCTCGCCAGCCAGCCGTCTGCCGACAGCCGGGTACGGGGCCGCCACAGCAGCCACCCGGCCAGCAACAGGAACCCGGTGTCGCGCAGGATCTCCTGGAGGTACTCCGTCTGGGACGCGTCGACGTGCCCGCCGCCGCCGAAGCAGCCGCAGTCGATCGAGATGCCACGGGCCCAGGCGGAGGCGATCCCGGCGATGAAGACCAGCAGCAGCAGCGCGGAGACCCCTGCCACCAGCCGGACGCCGAGGCCCACCACCAGCAGCAGGGCCAGCGCCAGCTCCAGGAACGGCAGGCCGTAACCGATCGGCTTCACCAGGCCCTCGGGCAGGATCTCGTACGCCCGGACCGCCTGGGCGGCCTCCGCCGGATCGGAGATCTTGGCCAGTCCGGCCCACCCCCAGACCACCGCGAGACCGAGCCGGACAACGGTGCCGAGCCACTCACTCCAGACCGGCACCGGCCGCCCCGCCATCGGCGCGGGCGCGGAACCACCGGGCTGCGCGGCCATCAGGGAACCCCCCTCGGGAAACTCGTTCACTCCCTGATGAACCGTAAGGGACGAAGGCCGGTTCCTCCGCATTCAGGAATTAAGCCGGATGGGTGACGTTCTGTCCGAATAACCCGAACACCCACGCGTCACCGGCACCCCGCCCGCCATCCGGAATCGAACAGATCAGGATGCCGAGCCGCCTCCGCACAGGCCACCGCCTCCCGCTCCGCCCGCTCGGCCCCCCGCTTCGCCAGCGCGTGCCCCACCTCGACATGCACCCCGACCGCCGCCCCCAGCGCCAACGCGGCCACCACCGCCCGCAGCAGAACGGCCCGCTGGAGACCCCGCACCGGCTCACCCCTTCCGCTCACCCCACAACCCCGGCACACCTCGTTCGTGCACTCCTCCCTCCACTCAACGCCGCCCACCCCCACCCGATGCGTCCCCCCACCCCCAGTTCACCCGTTCGGGTCCACCCCCACCCCCAACACCCCCTCCCCCCACCCAGCGAGCGCGCACATCACCCCACACGCCCACAACCCCAAGAAGCCCCCACCCACACCACCCGCCGCCCCTGCACCTGCCCACCTGTCCCCACCCACCCGCACCCTTCCCCTCCCCTTCCCCCTCCCGGCGAGAGGGACGCGCTGCGGGCGGGGGCGGCGCAGGGGGTGGCCCGGAGAGGGGCGTGACGGGTGATTTTCAGACTGCCACCCCTGTCCGGCGTCGCACCCACGAGAACGGCAGTCCGAAAATCACCCAGCCCCCGGAGCGGCCACCCCCGGAGCCGCCCCCGCCACCCCACCCTCCCGAAAGCCCCCAGAAAACCCGACGACCCCCCACTCCCCAAGGAGTGAAGGGCCGTCAGCCACCCGCTCTACCGCGCGTCAGCGCCTCCGCACGCCCCCAGCCAACTCCCCCGCCAGCCCCCGCACCGCGTCCAACGCCCCCGCCTCATCCTGGCCCGCGGCCAGGATCCGCTTCACGAACGCCGACCCCACGATCACCCCGTCCGCGAACCGCGCGACCTCCGCCGCCTGCACCGGGTCGGAGACCCCGAGCCCGACACAGACCGGCAGGTCCGTCGTCGCCCTGGTCCGGGCGACCAGGTCCTCGGCCATGGACCCGACCGCCGACCGCGTCCCGGTCACCCCCATGACGGCGGCCGCGTACACGAACCCGCTGCCCGCCGCCGTGACCTCCGCCAGCCGCGCGTCCTTGCTGCTGGGGGCGACCACGAACACGGTGTCCAGCCCGTGCTCGTCCGCCGCCTTGCGCCACTCCTCGGACTCCTCCACCGGCAGGTCCGGCAGGATGCACCCGGCCCCGCCCGCGGCCGCGAGGTCGGCCGCGAACCGCGCCACCCCGTAGCGGTCGACCGGGTTCCAGTACGTCATCACGAGCACCGGCGCCGCGGGGTGCGCCGCGGCGACCTCCTGGACGGTCCGCAGCACGTCCTTGATCCGCACACCGCCCCGCAGCGCGATGTCGTCGGCGGTCTGGATGACCGCGCCGTCCAGCACCGGGTCGGAGTGCGGCAGCCCGACCTCGACCACGTCGCAGCCGCCCTCGATCAGCGCGTTGATCGCCCGGATGCCGCCGTCCACGGTCGGGAACCCGGCCGGCAGGTACCCGATCAGCGCGGCCCGGTCCTCCGCCTTGGCCGCCGCCAGGACACCACTCAGCTTCGAAGTCATGATCACTTACCCCCCTCGGCGGAGCCGTTGCCGGCACCGTTCCCAGCGCCTTCGCCCGCGGACCCCGCACCCGGCTCGTCGTACAGCCCGAAGTACTCCGCCGCCGTGTGCATGTCCTTGTCCCCGCGTCCCGACAGCGAGACCAGGATGGTCGCCTCGGGCCCGAGCTCGCGCCCCAGCTCCAGCGCCCCGGCGAGCGCGTGGGCGCTCTCGATGGCCGGGATGATGCCCTCGGTGCGGGACAGCAGCCGCAGCGCCTGCATCGCCGCGTCGTCGGTGACCGGACGGTACTCCGCCCGCCCGGTGTCCTTCAGCCAGGCGTGCTCGGGGCCGACCCCCGGGTAGTCCAGCCCGGCCGAGATCGAGTGCGACTCGATGGTCTGCCCGTCCTCGTCCTGGAGGACGTACGTCCGGGAGCCGTGCAGCACCCCCGGGTCCCCCTTGGTGAGGGTGGCCGCGTGCCGCGGCGTCTCGGCCCCCTCGCCGGCGGCCTCGCAGCCGATCAGCCGCACCCCGGCGTCCGGGATGAACTCGTGGAAGATCCCCATCGCGTTGGAGCCGCCGCCGACACAGGCCACGACCGCGTCGGGCAGCCTGCCAGTCCGGTCGAGCACCTGCTGCCGCGCCTCGACCCCGATGACCCGGTGGAAGTCGCGGACCATCATCGGGAACGGGTGCGGCCCGGCGACGGTGCCGAACAGGTAGTGGGTGGAGTCGACGTTGGCGACCCAGTCCCGGAACGCCTCGTTGATGGCGTCCTTGAGCGTCCGGCTGCCGGACGTGACGGCCACCACCTCGGCGCCCAGCATCCGCATCCGGGCGACGTTGAGCGCCTGGCGCTGGGTGTCGACCTCGCCCATGTAGATGGTGCAGTCGAAGCCGAACAGCGCGCAGGCGGTCGCGGTGGCCACGCCGTGCTGGCCGGCGCCGGTCTCGGCGATGATCCGGGTCTTGCCCATCCGCCTGGTGAGCAGCGCCTGGCCCAGCACGTTGTTGATCTTGTGCGAGCCGGTGTGGTTGAGGTCCTCGCGCTTGAGCAGGACGCGCGCGCCGCCCGCCTCGGCGGAGAAGCGGTGCACGTCGGTCAGCGGGCTCGGGCGCCCGGTGTAGTCCTTGAGCAGTGCGTCGAGCTCGGCGGCGAAGGCCGGGTCGGTCTTGGCCTTCTCGTACTCCTCGGCGACCTGCTCGACCGCGGCGACCAGCGCCTCGGGGATGAAGCGGCCGCCGTACGCGCCGAAGTAGCCGCGCGCGTCCGGCACCTGGGCACCGGGCAGGTAGTCCTTCTCGGACATGGTTGTTTCCCTTTACGAAGACGGAGATGAACGACGATGACGTCCGATCGGCTGGTTCAGCCGGACGTCACGCGCCATCGCCGCCCCGGCACCTGCCCGGGCTCGCAGCCGATGACGTAGCGCACCCGCCGCCCCAGCACCCGGCGTGCGGGCGCGCGGCAGCCGCGCGGGCGGCAGCCGGGGGCGAGTCGGGCGGCGATCTTCATCGGGTGGTGTCAGTCCTTGTGCCGGACGGCGGGGTGGGCCCCGGCGGCGACCAGGTCGGCGACCGCGGCGCGCGGGTCCTTGCCGGTCACCAGGGATTCGCCGACCAGCACCGCGTCGGCGCCGAGGTTGGCGTAGCCGATCACGTCCAGCGGGCCGCGCACGCCGGACTCGGCGATCTTGACGATGCCGTCCGGGATGGTGTGGGCGACGTTCTCGAAGGTGTTGCGGTCCACTTCGAGGGTCTTGAGGTTGCGGGCGTTGACGCCGATGATCCGGGCGCCGGCGTCCGCCGCGCGCTTGATCTCCTCCTCGTCGTGCACCTCGACCAGCGGGGTGAGGCCGATCGACTCGGCGCGCTCGATCAGCGACACCAGGGCCGACTGGTCGAGGGCCGCGACGATCAGCAGCGCGAGGTCGGCGCCGTGCGCGCGGGCCTCCCACAGCTGGTAGGCGGTGACGATGAAGTCCTTGCGCAGCAGCGGGGTGTCCACCGCGGCGCGGACGGCGTCCAGGTCGGCCAGCGACCCGCCGAAGCGGCGCTGCTCGGTCAGCACGCTGATCGCGGCGGCGCCGCCGGCCGCGTAGTCGGCAGCCAGGGCGGCCGGATCGGCGATCGACGCCAGGGCGCCCTTGGACGGGCTGGAGCGCTTCACCTCGCAGATCACCCGGACCCCGTCGCCCTTCAGGGCGGCGACGCCGTCCTTGGCCTCCGGTGCCTTGGCGGCGAGCGCCTTGAGCTCGTCCAGGGAGACCCGGGCCTGCCGCTCGGCGAGGTCCTCGCGGACCCCTTCGATGATCGAGTCGAGCACACTCACTCAGGAGCCCCCATCTTTTCTGCCAGTTGGCCGGCACGAGCCGGCGGGCGACAGCCCACCGGTTCTTCGATGGTATCGGCACCCGGCGGCGGGGGGCGCACCAGTCCTCCCGGCGTCTCGCGGACCGGACGCCCGCTCCAGCGGTCCCCAGCTGCGGGTTCACCGCTTCTGCACGGGCTTCCGGCCCGGCCCTCCGGCCCGGTCCCGGCACCGGCCGCGGAAGGACGGCCCGGTGGCCGGCGAAGGCGGTCAGGAGCGGCCCGAGTGGCACCGTGGCCGGATCGGACCGGTCCGGTCAGACCAGCGGCGGTGCCAGCCCCGCCCCGACCGGCGAGTTGCGCACCACCGTGAACACCAGCACCAGCAGGCCGATCAGCACCCAGCGCCTGGCCCCGACGGTGGTCCTCGGCGGTGGCCCACCGGTCAGCGCGGCCCAGCCCCAGCGCAGCCAGAGCACCGCCAGCACGCCGAACAGCAGGACGGCGACGGCGTTGTCGTGCAGGGCGCCGGTGAGGTCCCCGTGGGTCAGCGCGTGGACGCAGCGCAGCCCCCCGCAGCCGGGGCACCACCAGCCGGTGGCGGTCAGGAACGGGCAGTCGGGGTAGTGCCCGGGGGTGTTCGGGTCCACCACGGCGACGTACGCGGTGGGGACGGCCACCGCCGCCAGCGCGGTCAGCGGCGGGCTCAGCCGGCGCAGTACGGGCGGCGGGGCGGGGGCGGCGGGGGCGGAGGTCACGCCCCGATTCTGCCCGGGGCGGGCCCGGACACGACGGAACGGCGGGCGTGGCGCGCCCGCCGTTCCGATGTACGACAAACGTGTGGTGCGACGAGCTCGCCGTCAGGCGGTGACGGCGGCGGCCTGGCGGGCCGCGGTCTGCTCCTCGACCGACTTGTAGACGTTGGCGCTGGCCTGCTGGCCCATGCCGGCGAGCGACATCGCCTTGCCGACCACGCCGCCGGCCAGGATGACCGCCAGGCCGACCCAGACGAGCAGCACCGACGGCAGGATCATCGCGACGCCCGCGACGCCGAAGCCGACGAAGGAGATGACGAC
This sequence comes from Streptomyces sp. CBMA156, assembly GCF_014596515.1. Taxonomy (GTDB): domain Bacteria; phylum Actinomycetota; class Actinomycetes; order Streptomycetales; family Streptomycetaceae; genus Kitasatospora. The sequence continues at coordinate 1,863 of NZ_MSJQ01000150.1, read as the reverse complement.
GCCGGTCCAGGCGGCGGGGGTGTGGCCGTGTGCTGCTGCTGCCATCGGTGGTGCTCCTTGGCTCTCGGGGCCCGGCCGGGCCTGCGGGGCCGCCGGCGGGTTGACGGGTTCCATTGTGCCGGGCCACACACCGGTGGCCCAAAGCGGGTGGCGGGTCTATCGCGTCACACGGGTGCGGCTCACACCGCGGTGGGGTCCTCGCCGCGGTCCAGGGCCTTCCACAGGTCGCCCGGCGTCTCGGTCTTCGCGGGCGCCTTGCGGGTCGGCGCCTCGTAGCGGCTGCCCATGGCCGGCCAGCCGCGGCCGTAGCGCAGGGTGAGCAGCCCGGCCAGGGCGTCGTCGGTGAGCTCGGCCGCCACCACGCTGTGGCAGTGGTGGTCGACCAGCGCGGGCTCCTCCGGCCGGGCCACCGCTCAGTACCGCCAGCGGGTCGCTGCGACCAACTCCTCGGGCGTGGCCGCGGCGTACTGCTCCTCCTCCGCCCGGCGCACCGCCAGCACCGCCTGGTGGAGCGGCTCGCCGAGCGCCTCGCACAGCACCGCGGAACGCTCGTACGCGGCGATCGCCTCGGCCGGGCCCGCCGGCAGCCGGGGCACCGTGCCCGGCTCGGCAGCCGCCGGATCACCGGTGAACTCCGGTGGCAGCGCGCGGCGCTGGTCCAGCCCGGCGAGGCCGGCCGCGATCACCCCGCCGACCGCCAGGTACGGATTGGCGCTCGCGTCGAAGCACTTGACCTCGGCGTTGGCGGCGGCGGCCCGCTCCCCGGTGGAGCCGGTCACCAGGCGCAGCGCGGCCTCGCGGTTCTCCAGGCCCCAGCACTGGTAGGCGCCGGCCCAGTGCTGGGGGACCAGGCGCAGGTACCCGGCGGGGCTGGAGCAGCCCAGCACCAGCAGTTCGGGCAGCGCGTCGAGCACCCCGGCGAGGAAGCCCTCGGCCTCGGCGGTCAGACCGTGCGGACCCGGGCCGCCGTGGCCGAGGTTGCGGCCCTCCCGCCAGAGGCTGACGTGCAGGTGGCCGCCGTTGCCGACGCTGCCGGCCTCGACCACCGGGGCGAAGGAGACCCGCAGGCCGTGCCGGGCGGAGACGGCCCGGACGGTGTGCCGGACCAGGACGGAGGTGTCGGCGGCGGCGACCGGGCCCTCGGGGGCGACCGAGACCTCGAACTGGCCCGGGGCGTACTCGGGGTGGATCTGGAGGACGCTCAGCCCCTGCCGGCCGAGGGCGCGCAGCACGTCGCGCAGGTAGTCGGAGAGGTCGATGAGCCGGTGCATCCCGTACGCCGGCCCGTGCGTCGGGTACCGCGGCTCCTCCGGTGGCGCGCCGGCCAGGGCGACCGTCCACTCGACCTCGATGCCCGCCTTGAGGCTCAGGCCGCGCGCGGCCGCCGCGGCCTCGGCTCCCCGGGCGAACAGCCGCTGGCAGCCCGGGTGCGGGGCTCCGGCCTGGGTGTACCTGTCCCCCGGGGCCCAGGCCCAGCCGGGCTGGGCGGCCAGGGGGACGATCCGGTCGAGGTCCGGGTAGAGCCTGAGGTCCCCGGTGGGGCCGCCGATGATCGGGCTGGTGGTGATCGCGTCGTCGGCGAGGAACACGTCGAAGCAGGGGGCGGTGCCGACGCCCCACTGCGCGGCGTGCACCAGGCCGTGGAGCGGCACGGCCTTGACCCGGGTGATCCCGGCGTTGTCCACCCAGGTGACGGCGACCGCCTCGACGGCCTCGGTGCGCAGCCGGTCGGCGGCCTCCTCGGCGCGCCGGGCCCGCTCGCCGCGCGGTGGCAGCGCGACCGGCCTCGGTGCGCAGCCGGTCGGCGGCCTCCTCGGCGCGCCGGGCCCGCTCGCCGCGCGGTGGCAGCGCGACGGCCGCCGC
>NZ_MSJQ01000015.1 GCF_014596515.1 Streptomyces sp. CBMA156 | reverse complement strand
AACCCGGCGGGCCGCGACGGCGGTGGCCGCCAGCCCGACCACCAGCGCCACCCCGAACCCGACCAGCACCGGCACCGGCGTCCCGGGTATGTGCAGCGCGGGGGCGGCCATGCCGCGCCGCTGGAGCGCGGCGAGGAAGGCCCGGGCCGCGAGGTGTCCCACCAGGCCGCCGGGGGCGGCCACCAGCAGGACGGTCGTCACGACCTGTGAGCGCACCACCCGCCGCACCTGACGCGGCGTCGCCGCGACGGTGCGCAGCAGCGCCAGGTCGCGGTGCTGCTGGCGCAGGGTGAAGCCCAGCGCGTTGACCACCACGAACAGCGCGACCAGGACGGCGATCTCGCCGAACGCCCCGGCGATCAGCACCAGACCGGGCCCTGACACCGCCGCCCGTGTCACGGCCGCCGGTGCCGTGATCTGAGCGGCGACCAGCGAGCCGAACAGCGTCACCGCCGCCACCGCCAGGAACAGCGCCGTCCCCAGCCCCGCGAAGGAGGCCGGACGGCGGCGGATCTGCCCCACCGCGAGGGTCAGCACGGGACTGCTCATCGCACTCACCCGCCCAACCGGCTCAGCCGCTCGCCGACCTGCGCGGCCGTGGGCCTGGTCAGCTCGTCCACCAGCAGGCCGTCGGCCAGCAGCAGCACCCGGTCCGCGTACCCGGCCGCGACCGGGTCGTGGGTGACCATCACACAGGTCTGCCCGTCGGTGTCGACGCCCGCGCGCAGCAGGCCGAGGATCTCCAGCCCGGTGGCCCGGTCCAGCGCGCCCGTCGGCTCGTCGGCGAACAGCACCTCCGGCCGGGAGACCAGCGCCCTGGCGATCGCCACCCGCTGCTGCTGACCGCCCGACAGCTGCCCGGGCCGGTGCCGTTCCCGCCCGGCCAGCCCGACCCGGGCCAGTGCCTCCCCCACCCTGGCCCGCTCCGGTGGCCGGCCCGCCAGCCGCCCGGGCAGCTCGACGTTCTGCGCGACGGTCATCGCGGGCATCAGGTTGAAGGCCTGGAACACGAACCCCACCCGGGTGCGGCGCAGCTCCGCCAGCCGCCGTTCGGGCAGCCCGGACACCTCGGTGCCGCCCCACCGCACGGTGCCCCGAGTGGGGCGGTCCATCCCGGCCAAGCAGTGCAGCAGGGTGGTCTTGCCGGAGCCCGAGGGCCCCATCACCGCCGTGAACGTCCCCGGCGCGAAGGCCACCGAGACCCCGCGCAGCGCCCGCACGGCCGCCGCGCCCCGCCCGTACTCCCGGTGCAGCCCCGCCGCGCTCAGCGCCGCCCCCGTCACCCCGTCGTGCGCCGCCGTGCCGGCGGCTGTCGTCATCCCGTTCATGCCCTCCATCGTGGGCGTCCGGGGCCGCGAGATCGATTGTGCTGGCACCCGAATCCGGGGTTCGGAAAACCGAACCCCGCAGGTGGTGCTAGGTCTCCCGGCGTGCGGTGCGGAGCTCCCAGGACCGGACCGCGCCCTGTGGCGGGGGCACCCCGTCGGGCAGCGGGCCCAAGGGCAGCGGGCCGTCGGGGCCGTCGCCCTGATCGACCGGCTCCGCCGTGGCCCGGCACCCCCTTCCTCCTCCACCCCCGGCTGCCCCACCCCGGCTCCCGTCCCGCGCGCCTCACGGGGAATCATGGCCCGGTGACCATCGACCTGCTGCCCGGCCGCGGCGTGCGCCTGCCGGCCCCGCTGCCCGAGCTGCGCTTCGGCCTCACCGAGGCGGAGGTGCGCGCCCTGCTCGCCCCGCACGGGGAAACGCTGCCCGGCGGGCTGCGGAGCATCTTCGTCTGCGGGTGCCGTTGGGCGCTGGCCTTCGAGCTGCCCGGGGTGGGCGTCACCCTCTGCGCGGACGACCGCGACCGCCTCCGCAGTGTCGTGGTCGGCCGGAACCCGAGCGACGACCGGCCGGCCTGCCCGGTCGGCTATCACGGGATCGACCTGCTGGGCTGGCCGGCGCACGAACTGGTGGAGGCACTGCGCGCCGAGGGCCTGCCGGTGCCCGACCCCGTCGGCGGCGGACTCCGCCACGACACGCTCCACCTCCACCGCGCCCCCGACGGCCGGCCGCGCCCGGCCATCCCGGGGCGCAGACCGCGCCACCAACGACCGTTCACCTTCGACGTCGTCTCCCTCTCCGACCCCGCCCTCTATTCCGAGGCCACCAAGGCCACCGAATGATCCCGCTCCCGGCCGGGCAGCCGATCACCACACCCGTCCCCAAGCTCGGCAGCGAGCCGGGCCGGCTGGCCTACCTGTTCCTGGAGGAGGACGGCGAGATCACGGGCAGCCTCGACCCGGAGGCGGGCGACGGCGTCCTGCTCGTCCAACCGGGCGGACGCGTCCCGTCGTTCGCCGTGATCGGCCCGCCCGGCACCCGGGGCCGTACGCTCTGGCGCTGCGAGCCCGACGGCGAGCGGACACCGGTCGTTCCACCTGGACGTGCTGCCGCTGCCGGACGGCGGCCGGATGCCCGACCACCTGCCCGACCAGCTGGGCGGAGAGCCGTCCTACCCCAGCGGCCAGGCCCGGGTCCCGGCGCCCTGGCGGTTCCTGTTCGCCCTCTCGGACACCCCGGACGAGGACGATCCGTACTTCCTCAACTTCGGTTACGGCGGCGGCTTCGGCTTCCTCAGCCCGGACGGGCTGGAGGGCCGCTTCTTCCGGGAGGCCTCGTGACCGCGACCCCGCCACCCCGGCCCCTTCCCGATCCCTCACCCAAACCCCCGGGAGTCACCATGACCACCAGCCCCCTCACCGTCGCCGTCCTCGGGCCCGGCGGCGTCGGCGGACTGATCGGCGGGCTGCTCGCCCGCGACGGCCACCGGGTCGTCTGCCTGGCCGGCGAGGACACCGCCGCCGCCATCGCACGGGACGGACTGCACGTCCGCAGCGCCCGGTTCGGCGAGTTCACGGCCCGCGTGGAGGCCGCCACCGAGCTGCGCGAGCCGGTCGACGCGGCCTTCGTGACGGTCAAGGAGACCGCGCTGGCCGCCGCGCTCGACCGGATGCCGCCGGCCGCGCTCGGCACCGGAGTCGTCGTACCACTGCTCAACGGCCTGGACCACATGGCGCGGCTGCGCGAGCACTACCCGGCCGGACGGGTGGTGGCCGGCACCATCCGGGTCGAGGCCACCCGGACGGCGCCCGGACGGATCGAACACGGCAGCCCGTTCGCCACCATCGAACTCGGGGCGCCCGCCGAACACGCCGCCACCGTCGGGGAGTTCGCCGAGCAGCTGCGGCACGCCGGCCTCGACGTCACCCTGCGCGCGGACGAGACGGCGATGCTGTGGAGCAAGCTGTCCTTCCTGGCTCCGTTCGCCCTGCTCACCACCCGCCACGCGAGCGCGATCGGCGCCGTGCGCACCGAGCACCGGGCCGAACTCGTCGCCGTACTGGACGAGATCACCGCCGTCACCCGGGCGGTCGGCGCCCCGGCGGACGCCCAGGCCCTGCTCGCCGACTTCGACCGCATCCCCGGGACGATGAAGTCCTCGATGCAGCGCGACGTGGAGGCCGGACGCCCGACCGAGCTGGACGCCATCGGCGGCGCCGTGCTGCGGGCGGCCGACGCCCACGGGGTGGCCGCCCCGACCATCGCCCGCCTGGTGCGCGACCTGTCCGAGCACGCCGACCGGTAACCCGTGCACAGGTGTTCGCCCCGCGGCCGGCACCCGCGGAGCGAAAACCCACTCGCTCGCACTTGACGGAACGTCATATTCCCTGCCGCGCAAAGACTTTCCCAATCGTTCATACGGACTTCCGGAACCTCGGCACGGTGAACCGGCGTTGATACGGCGGGAGGGATAGAGACATGACAAGAAAGCCATACCGACTGGCCGCCACCGCACTCGCGGCGCTCCTCGCGGCCCCGTTGTTCACCGCGTGCAAGAACGCCGACCAGGCCATCGACTGCGGAAAGTGGGCGATCACGCTCACCGGCGATGTCCAGGACCTCGCCGACTCGGCGGTCAACGTCGGCCAGCTGACCGACGAGAGCCGCCGCAAACAGACCATCGCGGCCCTGCACAAGGTCGTCGAGGACGCCAAGAAGATCCGCCACACCGGCGGGGACCAGACCTCCGAGGCCACCGACAGGCTCTCCAAGGCCGTCGACAACGCCATCGACAGCGTCTCCAAGGGCAAGGACACCAACCTCAAGCCGATCACCGACGCCGCCGCCGACGTCGGCAAGGCCTGCGCCGGATCCTGACGGCCCGGCACCGCGCCCGCTACTCCGCTCGCCCCGACTCCACCGGCTCCCGGCCTGGCACCGACCCGGCCGGGAGCACAACCGCCGCCCCGGGCCGCGGCCTGTCGCCACCGCCCCGGCCCCGCCGGACGGTAGGAATGGCACCGGACCGAACCGCACCCCGGAGGCACCGGTGAACCATCCGATCCTCGACCAGATCCAGGGCCTGCGCGCCGAGCTGGCGCCCGGCGACACCGCGCCGGCGCTGGTCACCGCACTCGCCGGCGGCACCGCGCCACGCTCCGCGACGGCCGAGCTGGCCGCCCAGCAGCAACGGATCATCCGTTCCGACCGCCGCAGTCTGCTGCTGCTCGCCGCCCGCTGCGCGGACCGGCCGGTCGGCGCCTGGTTCGCCGCCCTGGCCGACGGCGAGAGCGCCGCGCTGCACACCCTGCCCGCGCTCGGCGCCGCCGTCGGCCTCGACCCGGGCGCGCTGGAATCCCGCCCGCCGCTGCCCGGGTGCCAGGCCTACCCGCACTTCCTCGCCTGGCTCGCCCTGAACGGCGAGCCCGACGCCGTGGCCGTCGCCCTGGTCACCAACTTCACCGCCTGGGGCGGCTACTGTGCCGCCATCGCGCACGCGCTGCGCCACCGGTACGGCCTCTCCGACGAGGCCTGCGCGTTCTTCGACTTCTTCGCCCAGCCCCCGGCCGAGCTGGAGCAGCAGGCGGCCGACGCGCTGGGACCGGACCGGCTGGACGAGTCGGTCCTGGCCACCGCACGCGAGTACGGGCTGCTGCTCCAGGCCTACGAGCACCTGTTCTGGGACACCCTGGGCGTCATCGACGCCTGAAACCGGCAACCCCGGCGTTCAGGCCCCAAGGCCCCGGGCCCGACGACTCAGGCCTGCCAGTGCGGCTTGCCGCTGACCATCCGGCAGTAGATCACCCGGCCACCGGCCTCGTGGGTGCTCTTGCCCAGGTCCGCGTTGCGGCAGAACTGCCCCGCCTCGTAGCAGTTGCCCGCGTTCGAGCGGATCTCGCACCCGGCGCCGGCCGCCGCGGGGGGCTCCGGGTCGGTCGGCGGCTGGGCGGTGGTCACCTTCGGCTGCGGCGCCTTGGTGGCGGGCGGCTGCGGGTGGCTGGTGGGCTGGGCCGGAGGCGCGACGGGCGGGGGCGTGACGA
>NZ_MSJQ01000149.1 GCF_014596515.1 Streptomyces sp. CBMA156 | reverse complement strand
GTGGCCCTGCTGCCGGCCGGGCCGAGCCTGGACCCGGCGGCGCTGGGTGACGGCACGGGGGCCACGCCCTCGGCCGCCGGCACCCCCGCGGCCACCCCGGCGGCGGCTCAGGGGCCGTCGTCGTGCAGCTGAACCAGGGCCCGCCGCAGGGCCGTTGAGCCGATCAGATGTCTCCGCCGGGCGGCCCGCCCGGCGAGCGAAGGGAAGGGAGCAGAGCATGGCCACACCGGGCATGTTGACCAAGGAAGACGAGGCGATCAGGCAGGTCCTCGCCAGCCTGGAGCAGCAGATCGAGAGCATGGTGACCGCCGGCCGCACGGTCGAGCGGATCAAGGAGGAGCTGGCCGGCGGCTACATCTCCGGCGCCAGCACCGTGTTCCAGCAGCGGGTCGACGACTGGATGACGCGCTACCAGCAGGTCATCGGGGCCTTCGAGCGCTTCGTCCAGTCGACCCAGGGGGCCAACCAGATCCTCACCGCGGCCGAGGACGAGGCGCGCGCCCACGCCGCCGACGGCATCTACTACGGCCTGCAGGGCGACTGACGCCCCGTCACGAACAAAAGGATCAGGTACCCATGGACTTCGGCAACATCCACCTCCACCACGAGACGGTCGAGCAGTCCGCGAACGAACTGCGTGCGGCAGGCTCCATGATGCAGACCAACCTGAAGGAGCTCCTCAGCAAGTTGAGCGCCGTGATCGACAACGGGCACTTCCAGGGTGTCGCCGCCACGGCGTTCCACGAGTTCTCCGCGGCCGTGTCGGCGAACGACCAGCAGATGGAGCAGGACATCACGGCGGCGGCGGCCACGCTCGACCGGATGCACGAGACGATGAAGGAGTCCGACGCGCAGGCCGGCAAGCAGTTCGCCTGACGAGGACGGAGGCCCACGCATGAGCGGTGACACCACCAACATCACGGTCGCCTACCTGGAGGGCCGGCTCGCGGACCTGCGGAGCTTCGAGCAGGACGTGAACGACCAGAAGGTGGCCTGGCTGAAGGCGCCGGCGGCGCTGAAGGCGGGCCAGGACTCGTTCCCGTCCGCCAAGGCGCTGAAGCAGGCCTACGTCGAGTACGCGAAGAGCGTGGGGGACGGCATCGAGGCCGTCCGCAAGACGATCGACGACATCGTCAACGACCTGCTGAAGGCGGGGAGGACGCTCCACGAGGGGGACGGCGAAGCCCTCTCGGAGGCCCAGATGCTGGAGATCCTCCACGACGTGCTCGGCGGCGTCGCCCCGAAGAGCACTCTTCCCTGACACCGGGAGCCCGCCGCCGGCTCCGGAGGGCCACACGCCCCTCCGGAGCCGGCGGCACACCGCTGCCCGAGAACCGTTCCACCCTGCCCGGAGGATGACCATGGCCGACCAAACGCCCTACACCTGGGAGCAGATGCTGAAGGTGTTCGCCGGGACGGACCACAGCGATGTCGTGAAGCGGACCGACGTGACCGGCGCCGACTGGATCCAGGCCTACTACCTGATCACGGACACCAAGAGCAACAACGACAAGCGCAAGGTCCAGAACGGCATCGGCAAGGGCGACGCCGGATACGACATGTGGGCCGAGTGGGTGTACCTGGTCGAAGGCGGCGGCTCCTACAGCACGATCCTGGGCGTGACCTGCAACTGGCCGTTCTGGGACGGCAAGGAGGGCGACGCGACGGCGACCCTGTTCACCCGGTTCAAGTCCAACCCGGGGGACATCCTCGGCCCGTCGATCTGGGGGAACTGCACCGGCAACGAGGTGACGGCGCCCCCGACGCTGTGGGACGCCTCGCGGATCGTCGGCGAGGTCGACACCTTCTTCGTGGAGCAGCGGAAGAAGGTGAACACCTGGTTCAACGACGTGGGCGGTTCGGACAGCGAGTTCCAGGGGACGGCGGCCGGCCGTTTCAAGGAGGTCCTGTACGGCCTGGAGAACGAGTTCATGGCCATGCACTTCGGGCTCAGCGGCGACCTCGGCGCGTACAAGGGGAAGGCCGGGGACCCGCCCGCGGCCAACCCCATCGTCACCAAGCTGAAGGAGGCCGGGGACGCCCTGAGGGCCCAGCAGGCGCACATGTACACCTCGGGCTACGAGGCGTGGAGGGGGAACTCCACTCTGGAGAGCACCGGACCGAACAGCGACAAGGGCGAGCACTGGCAGTACACCGACGGCTCCGCCGGCGGCAGCTTCTCCTCGCCGTACACCTGCGTGCACTTCGCGTTCACCGAGCTGGTCAAGAACTTCACCGCGGTCCTCACCCTCACCACGATCAGCTACGACGACGGGAGCCTCTCCGCCGACGCCACGGTCTCGGGCAACGGCGTCACCCTGGCGACCACCAAGGACGGCGTCAACAAGGAGTCCCTGGGCGCCTTCGTCAAGCAGCTGGACGCCAAGGCGAAGGAGAAGTGGAACGCCTGGGTGGTGGAGAAGCTCGACGGGGCCGCGACCACCGCGGGGAGGTCCCTGGCCGACGCCTACGACGCCGCGAGCAGGCTCCTGCTGCCGATCAGGCCGGTGACGCTCGACCTGCCCAAGGACAAGGTCGAGGCCCCCGACGGCAAGGGCGGTGACGGGAACGGGCCGAAGACCGACGTCGGCAACCCGGACATCGGCGGTGGCGCCGGCGGTGACGGGGGCGGCACCGGTGGGGGTGGCACCGGCGGGATCGGCGGCACCGGCGGTGGTACGGGCGGCATCGGCGGGATCGGCGGCGGTACGGGCGGCGGTTCGGGCGGCGGCAGCGGAGGCAAGGGCGGGACGACCGGGGGCATCGGCGGGATCGGTGGCATCGGCACCGGTGGCGGCGGCGGCACCGGCATGGTTCCGCTGCTGGACAAGGACGGCAAGCCGCTGCTCGACAAGGACGGCAAGCCGCAGATGGTCCCGCCCGGGACCCGCGTCAACGACAAGGGCCAGCTGGTCGACAAGGACGGCAAGCCCCTGCTCGACAAGGACGGCAAGCCCCGGCAGGTGCCGGCGGGCACCGTGGTGGGACAGCCCGGCACGGGCTCCGGCGGCTCCACCACCGGGTCGGGCGGCACGGGTTCGAGCTCCAGCACGCCGTTCAAGGTGCCGCCGGGCTCGAAGCGGAACGACGACGGAACGGTCACCACTCCGGACGGCACGCTGCTGAAGGACCGCAACGGCAACCCGGTGGTGCTCGGCAAGGACCGGACCATCGGCGAGGACGGCACCGTCCGGGACGCGAACGGGCGGCCGGTCTCGCAGTTCGAGCAACTGCTCACCGACGAGGAGTACGCGCTCTCCAAGGGCGCCGGAGACATCCGCACCGGCAGCGGGGGCGGCAGCTGGTCCGGTAACTGGTCCGGGCTGCCGGGTTCGATCGGCGGCAGCGGCGTCTCCTTCGGCTCGGGCGGTTCGGGCGGTTCCGGCGCCGGCACGGGCTCCGGCAGGACCGGGTCCGGCCTGTTCGGCGAGCCCGTGGGCGGCGGGGGAGCCGGCCCGAAGACCGTCGGCGGGATCGCCTCAGGCCCGCCCGGGCTGGGTGTCGGCGGCCGCCTGGCGTCGGCCATGGGCGTCAAGCCGACGGCCGTGCTGGCCGCCGAGGAGGCCGCGAGCCGTGCCATGGCGGCCGGCCGGACCGTGGCCGGCGCCGCCGCCGAGGAGGCCCAGCTGATGGGCCGGGGCATGTCCACGACCGGCGGCATGGGCGCACCGATGGTCCCCCCGATGGGGGCCGGTGGCGGCGCGCCCGGCCAGGGCGACAAGGAGCGGCAGCGCACCACCTGGCTGGCCGAGGACGAGGAGGTCTGGGGCACCGACTCGGACGCCGTGACGGGCGTCATCGGCCGCTGACGGATCGGCCGGCCGGTCCGACCGACCGGCCGGCCCGGGGCGGCCGGACCGATCCGGCCCGGCGTCGAACCGCGGGCCGCGCCCCGTCCGTAGAGAGAACCGTACGACCCCACGAGCCGGCGCGTTCCGGGCCCGATCCCCCGGGCCGGGGACGCGCCAACGGGACACCGGGAAAGAGACGGGAGGCGCGGACGGATGAGTTTCTCGTACGCCGAGCAGATCGAGCAGGCCATGGCCGCTCTGGCGGAGCAGCAGGTCAAGATGGCCGAGGCGGCGAAGGAGTTGCAGGCGGCCACCGCCTCGGCGACCACCAAGGACCGGATGGTCACCGCGACGGTCGGCGCACAGGGCCAGGTGGTGTCCCTGGTCTTCCACACCACCGCGTACCGGTCGATGGCGCCGGCCCAGCTCGGGACGGTGCTCGCCGACGTGCTGAACACCGCCCGGGCCGACCTCGGCGAGCGGATGACCGAGCGGATGGGGGCGTTCAGCGGGCTGGGCGAGACCCTCAGGGCCTCGATGACCGGCGGCACCGAACTGGACGAACTCTTCGCGCCGCTGCGGGACATGCGCCCCGGGTTCGCCGAGGACGCGGCGGCGGAGGAGCGGCGCAGGCGCGACCGGCAGGAGGAGTTCCGTGGCTGAGCAGCTGAACGCCTCCGCGGATCTCCAGAACAAGTTCAAGAGGTTCGCGCGGGTGTCGGAGATCCTCGACGACATCGGCCGGCGGACCGACGAGATCAACACCTTCAACAAGGAGTCGGCCGGTCACGACGAGATCGGCAAGACCTACCACGACAACGTGGACGGCGCGACCGCCGACCTGTTCAGGCTGTTCAGGCAGGTGAGCACCGAGGTGGAGAAGCTCGGCCTCAAGGGCCAGCGGACCTCCGTGATCCTGCAGAACGCGGAGGACGACGCCAAGGGCCAGGTCTGACCGGCCCGACCGCGCCTCCCCGCCCCGCCTTCCGTCCCCCTCACCGTCCCCACCGGCTCCCGCCCGCGGCCGTGCGCCGCCCGAGCTCCCCGAACGCCAGGAGTGCGCCCCGTGTCGATCATGCTGCCGCCGGGCTTGGCGAAGTTCTTCAGCATCGTGACCGGCATGAAGTGGCCTGAGGCCGACGAGGACCGGCTGCGCACGGCCGGGGACGACTACCTGGCCATCGCCGCGGAGATTCCGGAACTCCGGGAACAGCTCAGGCGGTTGCTGAGCACCGTCCACGAGAACGACGAGTTCGCGGGTGAGGCGGCCGACCGGTTCTACGAGCGGATGCTGCCGCTCATCGGCGGAACCGGTGGCACCGACTACGTGACCGCGGCCGGCGTGATGGCCAAACAGCTCGGTGACTTCGCGCACAAGGTGGCCAACCAGGTCGAGTACGCCAAGTGGATGATCATCGCGCAGCTCATCCAGCTGGTGGCCCAGATCGCCTGGGCGATCGCCATGTCGCCGATCACCTTCGGCGGCTCGCTCGCGGGGATCTTCGTCGCCTACGAGACCGCCGGTGCGGTGATCAAGCAGGTCTTCATCTGGCTGTTCAAACAGCTCCTGCTGCACGAGTTCCTCTCCATCACCACCGCCATGCTGATGGACGGGATCATCCAGGGCATCCAGATCGGCAAGGGCCACAAGGACCAGTGGGAGAAGGAGTCCTTCATCCAGGCCGTCGAGATGGGCGCGATCAACGGCCTGCTCACCGGTCCGCTGGAACTGCTCACCTTCGGTCTCGGCAAGGCCTTCGGGCGGATCTTCGGGCGCGGCCTCAGCAAGGACCTCCAGGCCGACCTCAAGGCGCTGGCCGGCTCCGAGTTCAAGAACCTGGCGCAGAACGAGCTGAAGCACCTCCCGACCGGCACGCTCCGGGAAGCCCTCAGCCTGATGCGGAAGGAGGGCACCCTCACGCTCAAGGAGGCCATCGCGCAGGCCAAGGCGAACGTCGCCAAGGACCTCGCGAAGAACACCGCCAAGGGCGTCGGGAAGAACACCGCCAGGGAAGTCGCGGGGAACGCCGGGAAGAAGGTCCAGAACAACGCCCTCAAGGACCTCGCGGACAAGGTCGGGGAGAAGGTCGGCAAGCAAGCCGGCAAGGAGGCCGGCGAGCAGGGCATCGAGAACGTCGCCCAGCACCTCAGCAAGGTCGAGAAGCTCACCCAGACGATGGGGGAGACCTTCGAGCGGGAGCTCGTCAAGCTGGGCGTCGACGCTGAACTCTCCAACGCGGCAGGGCGGTTGATCGCCTCGCGGGTCGCCAGTGAAGGCGCCCGCTACGCGATCGACCTCGGGGCCGTCAACAAGCTGGTGTCGACGCTGGTCGCGGCCGGCGGAAAGATGGAGTCGGGCACGCTCCGGGCCGAACTACAGGGCGTCACCCGGCAGATCGGCCACCTGCAGAACGAGCTGAGGCAGCTCGGCGGCAGCGCGCTGTCCGGCGCGGAGCACAACCTGAAGTTCCTCCAGGCGGAGCAGCAGCACCTCAGGGACACCGTCAAGGCCACCCAGGACCTCGCGGGGCGCGCGGTGAGCCTGATGGACGGCCTGCACCCGCAGACCGCGGGGCAGTTCCTGTACAAGTTCGGCGAGGGCATCGGCAACTACCTCAAGGGCGGCGTCCAGAACGTCGTCAGCGAGGGCGCGTACAACCTGACCTTCGGCGAGCAGCACGAGTTCACCGTCAGCGCCGAGAGCTTCTACGGCGGCGTCGCGATGGGCGCGCTCGGTCACCTCGGGCACATCGCCGGCGGCCCGCTGCGGCTGCGGCTGGAGGACGTGCACCTCCCCAACTACGCGCGCTTCCCGCTGGCCGTGGTGTCCACCCTGATGGGCCACCCGACCTCCCTGTGGACCTCCCGCCCGGAGGGGGCGGGGGCGGCGGGCGGCGCCGGGCTGCACGGGACCGGCCCGCTGGACGGCCTGCGGCCTGAGCACCTGAGGACGGACTCCGACGGCTCCTCGGCGTCGTCCGGGGACAAGCCGTCGGGGGACAAGGCGTCCGGGGACAAGTCGGCGAGGCCCCCGGCGGGCACCCCGAGGACGACCGGTGGGGACAGGGCGACGGAGACGTCGCCGGGCGGGTCCAAGTCCTCCTCCGGCAACGAGCGGCCGGAGGCGCCGAGGCCCACCGACACGACCGGGGGCCCGAAGGAGGCGCCGAAGGAGACCCCGGAGCAGGCGCCGAAGCGCGAACAGGAGCGGACGTCCGAGCGGACGGCGGAGCAGACCTCGGAAGGGCCGGCCTCGTCGGTGAGGGCCCCCAGGACGGAGTCGTCGGTCCCCGTGCCGACGGCCGAGGAACGGCGGACGCCGCAGCAGCCGGCCGGCGACGGGAACCGGAACGGCGACCGGCAGCAGAACCACGAGCCGAAGCCCGACGTGCAGCCGAAGCCTGACGTGCAGCCGAAGCCCGACGTGCAGCCGAAGCCCGGCGTACAGCCGCAGCCCGATCCGGAGCCGACCGCGCACCGGGACCAGCCCGAGCCGGTCGTCCACGAGCGGCTGGACTACCTCCTCACGGGCGACGCCGGCGACGTCCCGTGGACCCGCGGCAACTTCCTGCCCGAGGGGGAGAACCGGCAGCCAGGATGGGTCGCGGGCACGCCGGGCGACCACCTCCCCGACGTGCTCTCGCTGCTGCCCGTCGACCCCACGCGCTACACCGTCGTGATCCACACCGACGGCAACGGCGAACCGATGCCGGCCAAGGACCTCGCCGCCGTGATCCTCGGCCTGGAGAGCCTCGGGCACCTGTCCGGCGGCCGTCGCACGATCGAGTTCGTCTCCTGCAACCTCGACAGCGCGAACCCCGGCTACGTCCGGCAGGTGATGGCCGAGGTCTGGTCGAACCCGAAGTCCGCCGACCTGAGGGCGGTGGCGGCGAACGGCCCGGTCTGGGTGGCCCCCGGGTTCAACGAGTCGCACACCATGAGGACGGGCCCCGGCACCGGTCACGTGATCGTCGCGGACAAGGTCGGCTTCGACGCGCAGGGCCGCCCGACGGTCGTCGGCGGCGGTGAGTGGCACGAGTACGCCAAGTCGCCCGAGGGCGGCGAGCCGACCGTCACCAGGTCCACCTCGCAGACGCCGGCCGAGTACCTCTCCGGCGGCGAGTACCACCGTCCGATGGAGGGCGCCGAGCGTTTCGGCACCGACTCCGAACCGGACGCCTACCACTACACCGACGCCCCCGAGCACATCCGCGCCGAGGCGGACGGCGCGCGGGCGGAGCAGTGGCGCAGTACCCAGCGGGACCTCCAGGACCGGTACGAGGCCAAGCTCTCCGAGGCGGCCGAGGAACTGCGGGCGGACCCGGACGGCAGCGGCCACCGGCGCGAGGACGAGGCCGAGCGGCTCCTCGACGAAGCCCTCGACGCCCCGGGCCGGTTCCCCGAAGGGGCGCCGGCGAACCTGCGCGGGGCGGTCCACGAGCGGGCCCGGGCGATGATGTACGAGGAGCTGGCCGCCCGGCCCGGCGAGCGCGAGCGGATCCTCGGCGACCTCGACGGCCTGGTGCGGGTCGCCTCCGTCCGCGAGGCGGCCGTCCGGGTGGCGGTGCAGCACTTCGACCGGGCGGCGGCCGCCTGGAACGCCCCGCGGATCACCGACGGCGCCACCGGGACCGCCCACACCCCCGACCGCACCCCCGCCGCCGTCGTGGACCTCGTCCGGCAGGACTTCACGGCGCGCGCGGAGGCGGAGGCCGCCCGGATCTACGCCGACGCGGACAGCCTCACCATCGAGGCCAACACCCGGGCGGGGGAGTCCCTTCAGCGGCTCACCGAGCACGCGCGCGACGAACTCGTCCTGGCCACCGACCGCGCGAACGCGGCGGCCCTCGCCCAGGACCGGGTCGAGCGGGCCGCCGCCGACTGGTACGACCGGCTCTCCCCGGCCGACCGGGAACTGCTCGACGCGGCCGGGGTGACCGAACGTCCCGACCTGTCGTCGAGCAGCACGCAGGCGATCCGGGACCGGCTGCGCGACCGCATCGCCACCGACGTCGAGCGGGCGGCCGGCCCGCTCGACGAGGCGACCGGGAAGCGCCGGGACCGCGACGAGGCCGTGGAGCTGTTCACCCGGTCACTGGCCGGACACGAGCAGGCGCTGCCGCACGAGTTCGCCGTCCAGGCGGTCCGCGAGGCGGCGATCCGCCGGGCCGTCGCGGAGACGGAGAAGGCGGCCGACTCCTGGGCCGAGGACGCCGCGCGCAAGGAGTCCGCCGAGAAGTTCGGCGCCGGCGAGTCCGACGTGCTGCGGGCCAAGGACACGGTGCTCCGTGAACTCGCCGGGGAGCTGGACCGGGCCGCCGCCGAGCGCGTCGGCGAGCCGGCCGCGCTCCGCAGCGCCCTCGACCGGCTCACCGACCCCGCCACCCTGCACGACCGGCTCACCCACCAGGCCGCCCGCCTCGCCGTCCGCCGGCAGGCCACCGCGGAGGCCCAGGCGGTCGCCCGTGAGCACGGCCTGTCCACGCACGCCTCCGACCGCCTGACGGAAGGCCACGGCGACCGGATCGCCCGTGCCTTCGACGAGTCCTTCCGCTCGCACGAGGACCTCGCCGGCCGCCAGGAGCACTGGCAGGAGAGCCACCGCGAACTCACCGGGGAACTGGCCGAGCACGCCGCCTTCGAGAAGGCGGCGGCTCCCGCCCTGCGCGAGGCCGCCAGGGGCTTCGACGGGCTCGCGGCGCGCCACACCCTCAACGAGGCCCTGACCGACCACCTCAAGCGCGAGTACGGCGACGACTTCGTCGCCCGCTACCGCGAACTGTGGACGCTCGCCCACTTCGACGAGGCCGGCTGGTCCGCCCACCAACGCGGCCACGAGGACGCCTTCGGCAGGCACCCGGACGTCACGGAGGCGCCGGTCAGGACCACCGGCGGCGACCACGGCCCTGCCGAAGGACAGATGATCGTCCGGGCCCGGGACACCGCCGACCAGCCGGGCGGGGACGACCTGGCGACGGCCCTCGGCCCGGCGTCCGGCGCCCCGGCCTCCCTCCACGAGCGCCCGCCGGTCACCACCGAGGTCCGCCCCGGCGTGCACTGGCTGGCCGACCGGGGGGCGGACCCGCGCGCCACCGAGGAGGCGCTCGCCCACTTCCCGTCCGACCCGTCGCACTTCACCCTGGTCTTCCACGGCACCGGATCCGACGGCGCACCGCGTCTCGACGGGAAGCCCGTCACACCGCACGAGTTGGCCAGGACCGCGCTCGACCTGCACGACCGGGGCGTGTGGGACGGCCGTCCGCTGCGCCTGGCCGGCTGCGACGCCGGGCGCGGCGGTGCGGACTCGTACGCGGCCCGTTTCGTCGCCGCCCTGCGCGAGCAGCGGCCGGCGCTGAAGGTCGAGGTGGACGCCCCGGGCGGCACCCTGTGGTCGGTGCGCGACCACGCCGCCGGCGACGGCTCGCGCCGGCTGATCGTCACCCGCGAGGTCGGCTTCGACAGCAGCGGACTGCCACGCGTCGAGGCGGGCGGCCACTGGGTCCGGCTCGCCACCCCGGACGAGCACGCCCCGGTGGTGGCCACCGAGCTGCCGGCCCACCTGGACGGCGAGTCCGCGCCGCTGGTCGCCACGCCCGAGCACCCGATCGTCGCGCCGGACCCGCAGGCGCACGAGTTCGGCGCGGGGCGCAGGCAGCTGTACAACGCGCCGGAGTACGAGACCGTCGCGAGGAACTTCGAACAGTCCGTCGGCCTGCTCGCCTACCGGAACGAACGGGCGGTGCAGGCGGCCCGGGGGAGCGCGTACCGGCTGTACGAGGTGCTGAAGGCGGCCCACGGTGATCCGACCGGGGAGCGGGTCTACCGGGTCTTCCTGAGCGGGGAGCTGACCTCGGCCGGCCAGGTCGGCGAACAACTCACCCAGGAGGGGTTCCACGAGCTGCTGGCGACGGGCAACCTCCGCGAGCTGATGACGGCCTTCTTCAACGCCGCCTACGCCCACGACGCCGTGCAGGCGCCCGGCTCGTTCGGCCTCAAGCGGCTGCTGACCGGTCTGGCCGACCACGAGAGTCCGGTCGTCCGGTTGCGCGAACTGGGCCTGGACACCGCCCGGGTGCCGCAGCAGCTGGACTACCTCAACAGCGTGACCCGGAAGGTCTCGCACAAGCTGACCGGCGGGCTCGGCTACTTCGACAAGGACTACTTCGCCACCGGCGCGGTCGCGCACCAGGCCCCGCTGGCGCTCCACCGGGAGTACCGGGCCAGCTCCGACGCCCGCACGCCGCGGACCGGGACGGATCAGCCGAAGCCGGACGAGAAGCTCATCAACGTCCGGATGCCGCTGAGCGTCCGGGAGCTGGACTTCCAGCGCACCGACTCCTCCCGCGCCCTCCACTGGGAACCCGGCAACGTCAGGCAGCAGGTCAACACGGCCTCCACCTGGTACGGCGAGACCCGGAACACCAAGGGGATGCAGCTCAGCACCGGCGTCTCGGCGACCACGGCGAAGATGCTCGGCGCGTTCCGCGCGCTCAAGGTCCCGGACGTCTCCGCCCAGGACATGCTGCTCGCCCTGGTCGGCTGGATGCTGCCGCTCGGCGACCACTCGCTCTACGAGATCCTCAAGGGTGCCGAACTCGCCGGAGAGCTCCCGCCGGTGCCGTCGCACCTGCTGACCGAGGCCGCCGCGATGTACCGCCACGTTCCTGGCCTGTCGGAGGGCACCCTGCGCCGGGAGCTCGGCATGCTCCCGCACGAGGCGGTGTACCACGCCCTGGTGAGCCGCTCGCGCCGCAACGGCGGCTTCGAGGAGGCGGGCCTGGAATCCGTGCGCCGGGTGTGGCAGCGGATGGTCGAGCCGGGCCGGGAGCCGTACCCGTACGAGCGGGAGTGGCTGGCCGACAACGGGCTGACGCGGGCCACGCTCGCCGAGCGGCTGAGCCTGGCCCACGTCGAGGCGTTCAACATCTACACCGGGACGGCGTACCCGCTGATCAACGTGCTGCTGAAGTACGACGGCGGACCGTGGCTGCACACCGCCCTGGGCCGGCAGATCGACGCGCTGCTGGCCGGACCGGTGTCGGCGGTGCCCTCGATGCTGCTGAACCACCCGGAACTCGGCGGGCTCATCGCCAGCCCCGAGCCGCGGTACCGGACGCCCGAGCACTCCGCGGAGATCTCCCGGATGGCCAGGGAACTGCTTCCCGAGATCGAGAAGGAACTGCGGATCCACGCCGAGATGATCATCGAGGCGCTGGACCGGCTGCCGGCGGTGACCGGCGTCGTCTACCGGGGCGACTGGGCGCTGGGCCGCCTGGACGGGCCGGAGAGCGTGTTCACGGCAGGCAAGGCCGGGGACGTGCTGAGCAGTTCGGGGCTGCTCAGCACCAGCCGGCTGCCCAAGGCGGCCGAGAAGTTCCTGCCGCCCGACGTCAAGCTGGACCGGTTCGGACTGGCCCACCGGGTCCTGGCCCGGATCCGTCTGGGAGGTGAGAGCGGTGTCGACATCACGCCCTTCTCCCGGTACCGGGACGGGGAACGGGAGATCCTGATCAGGCCCGGTGCGGTCCTCACCGCCACGGGCAGCGGCACCGGCAGCACGGCCGTCGGACCGCACGAGCGGATCGACTACGTGGAGACCGGATCCGTGCGGCCGTTCGAGTGGCGGAACGACGTGGCCGAGTGGCCGCAGAGGCTCCACGAGCAGCTCAGGTCCCAGGTGGCGCTGCTGGCCAACACGTCCGAGGTGCGGTTCCACCAGGACCTCTGGCCGCTCGCCAAGGCCGCGGGCGCCCACCTCGGGCTGCCGGACGCGCACCGGGCCGACGCGGCCACCCCCGACGCCACCCTGGTCCGCCGGACGACCGAGCACCTGTGGGACTCCGCCCGGATCGCCGCCACCCTGCACGAGGCCGTCGGGCACACCCTCGCCGAGCTCACGGGCGTGTCCCTGGTCGCCACCCTGGCCCGCACCGAGCTGCTGCTGCCGCCGGACCACCGGATCACCCAGGACGACCTGCGGCGGTTCACCGACCAGGTGACCGGCAGGGCCGGGACGGGCGACCACGACCTGCGCCGGCTCCTGGCGGTCGCCCAGGACGTCGAGTACACCGGCCACGCCTCGGCCCTGGCCGACCTGCGAACGGCCTGGGCGGCCGTCGGACGGGCCGCCGCCGAGCCGGTGACCCCGGGCGAACCGGGTGTGTACCTGCTGGGGGACCGGCCCGCGAACCACGAAGCCCTGGCTGCGCTCCTGACGACCTTGCAGTACCGGGACAACTTCCTCACCGTGGTGCTGGACACCGTCGGCGGGCGCCCCGGCCTGCACGGCACCGCCCTCACCCCGGCCGAGGCCGCGCACGCCCTGTTCAAGCTGGTGGAGGACGGCAGCTGGGACGTCCGCAAGCCGCTGCGCCTGCTGGCCACCGACCTGGCGTCGGAGGCCCACCGGTCGTACGCCGACCAGGTGCTGAACCACCTGTGGCGGATGAACCGGAAGATCGTCGCCTACGCGGCGGCGGGGAACGTCTGGATCACCACCTCGCCGTTCGGCACCACGCACCTCGTGGTCGCCGACCGGGTCGGCCTGTCCGCCGGCGGGCAGCCGGTGTACGTCGGCCCCGGGAACTGGGTCTGGCTGGAGCACGGGAGCCGGCCGGAGGAGGTCGGGCCGTACTTCGCGGACGAGTTCACCGAGTTCAACGTGGGCAACGGTGAGGGAACCGCCCTCGTCGGGCCGGCGCCGCACACCATCGGACTCGGCGTCGACACGCTCTCCCCGGGGAGCGCCCACCCCGGTGCGGACCCGGCCGGGGCCCAGCCGCCGCACGAGGCGGAGCAGGATTCCGCAGGGCAGATCATCGAGCTGGACGACCTGGTGGACGGCGGCGGGGGCTCCGGCCACGGACCGCAGCCGGGTGACGGGAGCGCCGCGGGGGGTCAGCAGAACCAGGCACCCGCCCCGCCGGTGCCGCAGACCCTGCCGCCGGTGCCCGGTCCGCCCGTGCACCGGCTGGCGGGCCCCGACTGGGTCCAGCAGGGCCGGCCGCTCACGGACGGCGCGGGAGGGTTCCACGGCTGGGTGCTGGACGGCAGCGTGCTGCCGGAGTTCGGGTACATCGAGGGATCGGCCCGAACGTACGAGATCGTGGTCCACACGGACGCGGACGGCTATCCGACGGTCGGCGGACACCGGGTCACCGCCGAGGAGATGGCCGGTCTGATCGTCTCGCTCAGGCAGCAGAGGTACTGGAACGGCAGGGACGAGATCGAGTTCGCCGCCTGCCGGCTCGGTGGGACGGAGAACGGCGCCTACCTGGCCGCGCTCCAGGTGCACCTCTACATGAGGAACGTGAGCGTCACCATCCGGGCACCCAGGGAGGACGTCTGGTTCGCGCCGTTCCCCGCCCGGCACGCCGACGATCCCGCGCATCCCGGCGGCGGCCGGACCTTCGTCTCCTCGGCCTCGGTCGGCTTCGACTCGCACGGCTTCCCGGTGATCGCCGAGGGCGGCACCTGGGAGGTCGTCGAGCCCTTCACGGGCCAGGGCGCCAACGTGCAGATGGCGACCGCGACCATGGAGGTCCCGGCCGGCTACTCGGAGGTCCACGCCGACCAGGTCAGCACGGAACTGCCCCCGGAGCTGCGGTTCACCGAGCGGGCCCCCGCTCCGCCGCCGCTCGACACCGACCTGCGGCCCGGGCACGGCGGCGACGGGAACGGCGGTGACGGGAACGGCGAACAGCCCCCGGTGAACCCGTACGCGGACCTCTTCGGCACGGACCAGCTCGCCGGTGAGGCCGATCAGTCGGTGCTGCCGTTCGGCGACCTCTCGGACCTCTTCTCGATGGACCTGTCGACCGTCATGGGGGACATGAACCTCGGGCCGGTGCCGGCCGAGGACACCCTCATCGACCTGACGGCCCAGGGACTGGAGGGAAGCCTGGCCACCGGGACGCCGAACGCCGGGGACGTCTTCACCCTCCTCGACCTCCTCGACGGCACCCCGGGCAACTTCGACCGCCTGGTGATCCGCTACGCGGAACGGAACAACGGCCAGGACCTCGTGCGGGTGCTGCACGACGCGGCGCAGCAAGGGCTCCTGGGTGAAGGGGCCGCGGCCCGGGTGCTCAGCCGGTTCGGCCGGCCGGACGTCGCCCCGCCCGCGCACCTCGCCGACGTGTTCCTGCACCCGGACGAGCTGGCGGCGTCCGGCCGCCTCCGGACGTCCCTGATCAACGGCGAGGAGTCCGAGCAGGTGCTCGCGGCGATCCAGCCGCTGCGGGAGGACCTCAGGACCCTGTGGCGGGCCCTCGACTTCTACGACCGCGGGGGCGAGCGCTCGCTCCTGGAGGAGCTCCGGACGCGGTTCCCCGAAGCGACCGAGCTGCACGCCTACGTCAGGAACGGCGAGCTGTGGGAGCACCCGGTCGTCGACGAGGCGGGCGCGATGGACCTCTTCCACCAGCTGGGCCGACTGCACTACGAGGCGGCGGACGGGCAGAGCCACCGGATCCCCTTCGACTTCCCCGACAACGGCTGCTTCGACCGGGCGCACCTGATGGCCGTGCGGCTCACCGAGCTCGGCATCACCAACCAGAAGGTCTTCGTCCGCTACCAGACGGCCACGGGCGGGGCGGGTCTGGAGGTCACCTCGGCGAACGCTGCCGCGCCGCTCTCGGGGACCGGGCCGCGGCGGGTCCGGTGGGGGTTCCACGTCGCCGTGACCGTCGACGTCCTCCTCAGCGGGGCCGACAGCCCGGTGCCGATGGTGATCGACCCCTCGATGGCCGACCGGCCGCTGCTGGTGGACCACTGGATGGCCCTGATGGGCGTGGGCGTCGGGACCTCGACCCACCTCGGATCCCGATACGCGGACGTGGTCGACCACTTGGCCCGGCTCCACGGAGACCCCGCGGTCACGACGGACGACCTCGGCTTCCCCAAGGGCGTCGCGAGCCACTACTTCGTCGAGCGCGAGACGTACTTCCTGACCGCCGCGGCCAACGACCGGAGCCAGCCCGGCAACGACGAGCCCGGCGGGCGGAGCCTGCGCAGGTCCGAACGGTTCTTCCGGGAGAGGCAGCTGGCCACCACCGACGACCGCCGCGCCGACGCGGCCGTGCGGGGCCTCGACCGGATCATCGAGGGAACCTACGACAACCACATGTCGGACGAGCGGCAGCGGCCCGAACTCTTCCGGTTGCAGGAAGTGCCGCCGGACGGAGACTGCCTCTACCACGCCGTGAACGCGGTGCTCGCCCCGGAGGGCGCGGACGCGGCCGCACTCCGAAGGCGCGTCGTCGACTGGATGCAGTTGCCCGAGAACTTCGGCATGGTGCGGCAGTTCGCCCGGGAGTTCGGGACGACCGTCGGCCAGCTCGCCCGGACCATCGGCCACACCGGCAACTGGAACACGGCGGCCGGGGACCTCGCGCCGCGGGTGGTCGCCTCCGCGCTCGGGGTGCGGCTGCACATCCACCGGACCGGTCAGCCGGTCCACGTGCTGGAACCGCTGAGCGGCCCGGCGCCCACCCGGGACGTACACCTCCAGCTGGAGACGGACCACTACAGCGCGTGGGTCCCCACCCAGAAGCGGGGCCGTGAGGACGGTGCCGGGGACGGGGACGGCGCCGACGGCGAGGGCCCGCCCGCCCGGAGGCCCAGGGTGGATCCGTCGTCGGAGTCGGAGCCGACGGACACCTCCACGGACACCTCCGCGGACACCGCGATGGAGACGGACGACGCCCCGGCGGCGTCGGACACGGCGATGCAGGAGGACACGTCGACGCGGCCGGCCCCGGCGTCGACCGGGCAGGACGGGCAGGTCGTCGTGGGCCGGCCGCCGGTCGGGCTGGGGGGTGGCGAGATGCCGGTGCCCGGGTCGTTGCACGAGCGGGTGCGGGAGCTGGAGCACCTGTCCTCGGAGGAGCGGCGCCGGCTGGCGGCGGACGAGGCCTTCATGGCGGGCCTGCGCGCCGAGTTGGGGCCGGAGGACTTCGCGCAGGCGGCGGCGAGGCTGCTGGTCGACGTCGATCCCCGGACCCACCAGCCGGTCGCCGCCCGCCGGACGGCCGAGGAGCTGGTGGCGCGGATGCTGGCGAACAAGGAGGTCGCGGACCGGCTGGTGGCGGCGGGCCTGCGGGTCGGGGTGGTGCCGCGGGACGTCCCGATGACGGAGGTCCCCGGCTTCGTGGCGTCCGGGCACGGCACGGGTGACGGGCGTGACTGGTCGGTGGTCCGGGGCTCCAGCGGGGACGGCCTCGTGCTGATCACGGAGGAGAACCTGCTCGGTGCGCGGACGTCGGTGGGGCCGCACCTGGGGTACGCCGAGGGGTACTCCACGTCGGCGCACGAACTGGCCCACGCGATCCACGAGTTCGGGCTGACCGAGGCGCAGAAGGAGCTGATCGGGCAGGCCTACCGGGATCGGAGCGTCTCCGACGCCCTGGCCGAGCTGTTCGGCGAGGAGAGCGTCACGGCGTGGCCGGACGGCGGGCTGCGCGACGGTGCCGGCGACCGGGTCGGGAACTACTCGGCGCGCAACGAGCACGAGTTCTTCGCGCAGTTGGTCACCGCGTACTTCGGGCACAACCACGGCAGTGACCCGGCCACCGGGCTGCCGCGCAACAACGGGGCCGAGTGGGTGCGGGAGAACGTGCCCGAGCTGGTGCCGCTGCTGGAGCGCCTGTTCGGGAACGACCCGCGGACGGAGCATCCGGAGCCGGCCAACCAGGTCAGCCGGACCGAGGCGGAGGAGCAACTGTTCGACGGGTTCCGGGAGTTCATGGATTCCGCGACCCGGACGGACGAGCCGGACGTCGTCCGGCAGGACGAGGAGCAGGTCGAGGAGCAGCAGGAGCACGTCGAGCAGGAGCATGTCGAGGAGCGGCAGGAACAGTTCGAGCAGGAGCAACTGCTCGATGGGTTCCGGGAGTTCATGGATTCTGCGACCCGGACGGACGAGCCGGACGTCGTCCGGCAGAACGAGGAGCAGGTCGAGGAGCAGCAGGTACACGTAGAGCAGGACCACGTCGAGGAGCAGCAGGTACACGTAGAGCAGGAGCACGTCGAGCAGGCGCAGGACCACGTCCAGGAGGCGCAGGAGGAGCCCGGCCACCACGTCCCCATCGACGACGTGATCACGCAGATCCTGAACCCGTCCACCTCCGCCCAGCACCCCGTGACCGAGCCGGTCCCCGTCACGGCGGTCACGACGACCGTCGTCTCGGAGGAGGTGCCGCCACCCGTTCCGACCCCGCCGCCCGTTCCTGCCCCGCCCACCCGTTTCACGGAGCGCGGGCTGGCCGCGTCCGACGTGCTGGTGCACCTGGAGAACCCCCGGACGCAGGACTTCGACACCCTCGTCAGCCGGTTCGCCGATGCGCTGCACGGGGACCAGGAGGCCGCGCGGTCGCTCGCGCAGAGCCTGTTCGGCGGCGAGACGCTGCGTCCGACGGTGTCCGCGCTGTCCCGGGGGGACGTCCGGGAGGTGTACTTCCAGGCCGGCCGGTGGTCCGGGCAGGTCAGGATCACCGCCACGGTCGGGGAGGGCCGGCACCTCAGGCAGCTGTCCGGCTTCGAGTACGAGTACGGCTCGGAGCAGCAGAGCACGGTCGGCATCGTGGCCGACCGGCTCAAGCAGGCGAACGTGGGTCTTCAGTTCAAGGCGAAGTTCGGCAGTTCGGGGGACCTCACCGCGACCCTCGGCTACCAGCACGGCTGGATGCACGGCAGCACCACCGCTGAGGCGAGCCGGACGATGGCCCGCGGCAAGACCACCGAGCCGACCGAGCTCTTCGCGACCCCGTTCGTCCTGAAGGTGGAGTTCCTGGACGCCCGTCACCATGCGGCTCCGGGCACCTGGCGGTCGCCGCAGCCGGTCGAACTCACGCTCACCGGCCACGTCGCCGTCCCGAGCCGGGAGACCGCCGGCGCCCTGCAGCAGGAGCAGAGCCACTTCGCGGTGCCCCTGGAGGTCTCCGGGCACCGCCGGCTGGCCGGCTCGCACATCGTCACCGACGTGTGGCCGCTGGAACCGCCACGGCCCGCTCCCCGGGTGGACGAGCAGGGCGACGTCCAGTTGCAGAACCTGGCCGAGCGGTCGAACGCGTCGGCCATGGAGAAGTTCGTGGCGAACTTCGAGGCCGAGGCGAAGGCCTACTTCGGCGGTCGCTGGGAGGAGCTGCGGAGCAGGATCCTGTCGGAGCTCGACCTCGACACCCTGCACCAGGAGCTCAAGGGGACGATGTCCGGCCAGAAGCTGGTCATCACGGACGAGAGCCTCACCGGGGCGACGGCCGTGATCACCATCGGCGGCGGGTCGGTCACCCGGATGCGGCAGGTCCACACGCTGCCGAGCACCGAGTTCAACATCGCCACCGCCACCGCCCGTTCGCACGTCGAGCAGCGGACGACCAGCAAGGAGTGGCAGGCGTCGGCGGTCGGGAACGGCACGGACAAGAAGGGCGGCGGCGGTGGCGGGGCGGGCATCAGGGGCGGGCGGGACGGCGTCGGGCTCGTCGGCTCCGGCTCGGACCTGGGGAGCGGCACCAAGACCAAGCGGCCGGCGGTGCTGTTCGAGGGGACGGCCGAGCTGACCGTCACCTTCGGCTGGCAGGGCGGTCTCCTCGCCCATCCCGCCGACCGGACCGCCCACGCCGAGCTGGGTTTCCGCACCGTGATCGACCAGGACGAGGCTGTCCCGGTCCCCGAGGCCGATCAGGCCGTGGCCGGGGCGCGGCCGCCGGAGTTCGTCGCCCAGGAGCTTCCCGGCCCGCCGGCCGACCCCGTCCACCCGCTGGACCGGGACGTCCCGGCCCCGTTGGACGAGGTGTGGTCGGGCCTGCCCGACACCACCGTCGTGCGGGACCTGCGTGACGTCGCCCCGCTGCACCGGGAACTCGACCGGGTCGGCGCGCTGCTGCTCGGCGAGAAGGCCTGGCGGCAGGTGCGCGGGGACGTCCTCCAGGCCTACTCGCACGCCGCGGTGAGCGCCCACCTCGTCGGCATGTCCCGCGGCTCCGCGCTGCGCGGCCCCGAGGTCACCGGCGGTCCGCTGCGGGACCTGCACCTCGCCACCACCGTGCGGATGCTGCGGATGACCCACGTGCGGACCCAGCCGGGCGCCGAGCTCAACCCCGTCCGCGAGACCAGCACCTTCGACTCGTCCCGCCACCTGCGCTCCGATACCCTCAACGGCCAGGTCCAGGGCGGCGGCAAGGGGGTGGTGCACACCTGGGACAACGTGCGGAACACCTCGGACAAGCCGTTCGGGGACAGCCTCCAGGGCACCGTCACCGGCTCCGTGGAGTCGCGGGTCCGCGACGGCTGGCGCGGCGGGGAGTCCGGGAAGAGCTTCGCCAACGGCAAGTACGCCAGCCCGCAGGAGCTGTACCGGGTCGAGTTCGAGGTGCTGCTGAGGGCCAACGGCACGGACCGGCGGCCCGTCGTGCTCACCGCGGAGCTGAGCCTGGAACAGGTGCACACCGCGCTGCGCGCGATCGAGGAGCAGGAACGGACCGGCTTCCGGCCGCCGCAGAACCCGGTGGAGGCCGTCCCGCCGCTGCCGCAGACCGTCGCGCACCAGGCCGGCGAGGGGGCCCCGGCGCCGCTGCGGCTCGGCCAGTCCGACGTGGTGCTCAGTCTCGGCCGGGGGGACACCTCGGTGCTGCGGAACGTCCTGGCCACGCTGGAGGGGCACACCGGCAAGCCGGTGCCCGCCGACGTCGAGGCGAGGCTGGCCAGGTCGATCGACGCGGACGGCCTCAAGTCCGAGATGTCCAGGCTCACCCGGGGCGGGCGGATCCGGGTGCCGGTCGAACTCGACGGCTGGAAGGGCACCGTCGTGGTCGGGGGCGAGTTGCAGCGTCCCCGGCCGCGTGAGACGCCGGTCACCGGCTTCGAGTTCGAGTCCGGCAGCCAGCAGCGCACCACCACCGGCACCACCGCGGACTCGCGCACCCGGATCCGGGTCCGCGGCCGGGTGGGGATCTCCCTCCCGTGGGTCGACGCCGCCGTGCAGGCCACCCACACCCGCGACTACGTCAAGGGCATCTCGATCGACCGGACGGGCGGCACCAACAGCCGGGGCAAGAGCGTCGAGGCGGCTCAGTTCACCGACGCGGACGCCGTGTTCACGACCACCTTCGAGCCGGGCAAGCGGTCGGGCGCGATCGCCCCGCCCGATCCCGTCACGGTCCCCGCCGTGGTGGCCGCCCCCCGGCGCACCGCCCCGGACCCGAACGACCCGCGGATGCCGGCGAACCACCGGTTCGGTTCCTCCGACGTGGTCACCGCCGTCCACCTGAACCAGGACCGCAGCGGGACGGTGCACGACCTGGTCCGCGGTCTGGGCGACTCCCCGGTCGACGCCCGCGGCCGCACCGCCGCCGCCTTCCTGGGCAGGGACTGGTCGGGCCTGGCGGAGAAACTGGCCACCAGACTGGACTTCGACCGGCTCCAGATCGACCTCAAGTCGATGATGTCCGGCCACCCGCTCGTGGTGGAGCACGGCAGGAGCAAGGCGCTGGTCACCGCCGAGCTGGTCACGCTGAACCGGACCGGGCAGCTGCCGCAGGTCGAGTTCAACATCGGGACCGGCCACCAGACCTCGCTCACCAGCGCCGACGGCGGCACCAACACCGGCGGCGGCCACGGCACCGCGGTGACCGTCAGCCTCTTCGGCACCGGCAACCCGACGGCGGTCGGCCCCAAGGCGGTGGGCGGCGTCAGCGGCACCGGGGCGAAGGGCGTGGACCGGCTGGAGCACGGCAGCGACTCCTCGGCCGCCGGAACGGCCGTCAAGAGCAAGGTCCCCGGCGTGGCCCACGAGGCCGGGGTGCTGCTGAGGATCCGCTTCGAGCACAGCCCGTTCGTCCGGCTGCACCCGTCGGACGCGATCCGGCCCGACCGGGCGGCGCAGCCCCCGGACGCGAACGGCTCGGTGCTCGGCAGGATCAACCGGAGCCTGAGCCGGTTCGGCGACCGGGTGACCGGGCTGGGCCGCTACGAGCGCAGGGTCGTCGAGGCCACGATCCACGCCGACGTGGTGATGGAGGCCGACCGGGACCAGCCCGTGGTGCCCTCGCGCTACGGTGCCCCGAAGGAGGGGTTCCCGCCGCTGCGCCCGGCCGAGGCGGTCGTCGCGCAGGAGCTGCGGCGGCCACCGGCGTCCCTGTTCACCGAGGGGCCGCGCGAGGCCGGGGTGCTGCGCTGGATCGACGACACGTCCGGCGTGCGGGACCTGCTGACCGTGTTCGGGTCGAGCTTCTTCAAGGGGCGGACCTGGTCCTGGCTGGAGTCCGTGGCCCGGAACACCCACAGCCACGCCCAGCTGTCCGCGCTGTTCGGCTCGGTCTCCCGGGGGCGGGAGGTCCTGCCGTCCCCGGAGCCCGGGGGGCCGGACCGTGACGTCATGGTGCGGGACGGCCGGAGCGTCGGCACCCCGTCCCCCGGCGGGCGCCTGTTCGTCGCCGACGCCGACATCACGGCCAGGATCTCGATCGTCCAGCTGGAGTTCCAGCGGGAGAACACGGCGGCCGCCCTCAGCCCCGCCAACGACTCGGCCGGCGGCGGGCGGCGCACCCGGCTGGACTGGGGCCTGTGGAACGCCCAGGTCCAGGCCGGGGTGAAGGCCGGTCTGGAGGGCGGTACCGACCTCACGGGCACCGTGACCGGTGGGTACGGGCAGCGGTGGCGCGACGGGGCGTCCACGGGCGCCTCCGGCAAGATCGTCGCCGGGGCCAAGTACGCCGACCCGAGCGTGCGGTACACCGGCTACGCGGAGATCGAGGTCACCTTCCGCGACGGGGACCGCACGCTCACCGAGAAGGGCCTGGTGCCGATCGAGATGGAGGTTCCGCGGGACCGGACCGAGGTGGTGACCTCGGACGACAGCCAGCGGGTGCTCTTCACGACCCTGCACCCTGGCGGGGAGCGGATCAGCCGGGGTTCCGTCCCCGACGCCATCGCCAAGGTGCTCGCGACCCCGGTGGAGGGCGCCGGCGGCCGGGTGCACTGGCTCGCCGACCTGGCCGAGCGGAACGCCTCGCCGGACCTGTCGGCGGCGCTGGCCGGCCTCCCGCACGACGACGGGCACTTCACCGTCGTCTTCCACGGCAGGGCGGAGAGCGGCGCCCCGACCTGGCTCGGCGAGGAGGTGACCCCGGAACAGTTCGCGGGCGCGCTGCTCAGGCTCGCCGAGGGCGGCCAGTGGCAGGGCGAGGACCTGCGCTTCCTGTCCTGCAACACCGGGCAGGGCGTGGCGGACTCCTTCGCGGCCAGGACCCTGGGCCTCGTGCACGACCTGGTCACCGCCCGCCGGGCCGAGGCGGACCGCACCGGAGTGCCGCTCAGCCCCAACCTGGCCCGCCTCGCCGACGTGACAGCCGTCGCCGGCGACGGCTCCGTCTTCCTGACCCGCGGAGCGAACCCCCGGGCCGTCGTGGCCCGCAACGTCGGCTACAACGCCGACGGCCTCCCGCTGGTCGAGGGCCCGGGAAACTGGCACCGCCTGCGCGTCGAGGACGGCCGGGTCCACGCCACCGCGCTCGGGCAGGAACTCCTCCACGACGACCAGCAGCCGGTCCCCCTCGCGACCGCGAACGACCCGATCGACCCGGGCCAGGGGCCGGCGGTGCGGCTCATCGGCGAGGAGGCGGTGGCGGAGGGGAACGCGGCGCCGGTCGTCGTGCCGCCGGTCGAGCAGCCCACCTGGAAGCTCCAGCGGGGGCGCGCCCTGGACCTGCTCCAGCCGGAACCGGCGCCGCAGCCGGGGCCGCGGACGGAGGCGGAGGTGGCGGCGGCCGCCGCGATCAGGGCGGAGAACCTGAAGCGGCTGGCCTACGACTACGGGACCGGGACGGACGCCCTCACGGCGCTGACGGACCGGCTGCGCGAGCGCCCCGTCGGCACCGAGGCCACCGTGGCGCTCACCCGGCCGGACGGTGAGGACGTGCTGCTGCTCCTCGGCCGGGACGCGGACGGCTCGCTGAGGCTCGTGGACGGGGGCGACCGGGTCGTCACCGTCCGCACCGACGCGGCGGAGCCGGCCACCCGGATCCTGGAGGTCCCCGGCGAGGCCGACGGCCCGGCCGCGCCCGCCCCCCGGGAGGTGGCCCGGGCCACGTCCGAGACCCATCTGTGGGTGACCATGTCGAACGACCACATGTCGCGGACGGAGCTGACCGGGCTCGGGGCGAACGCCTACACCATCAGGGCGGAGAACTCCGGCGACATGTACCACATGCGCGCCGCCCTGCTCGCCCATCCGGACCGGGCGTTGCTGGTGTGGAACGTCAGCGAGGCGACCAGGAGGCAGGTCGAGGGGATCATCAACCTCCACGACGACCTCTTCACCCAGGGGCGAAGGATCCACTACACCACGGAGACGAGTCTGCCCGCCCACTCCTGGCGGAACGAGACGGCGGCTTCGGAGGACATCGCGACGCGCATGACGAGGAGCATCGCGGGCGACCACTGGAGGTTCGTCGAGCAGATCATGCCGAGGCCGAGGCCCGCGACCGCCGAGCCCCGGCTGGGGTTCCTGGCCGGGCAGCTGGACGGGCTCCAGACCCGCGTCGAAGGCCACCGGGACGAGGCCGGCGACCGCTCACTGCGGGCGGCCCGGATAGCCGAGCTCGCCCGGAGCTACGGGCACTACACCCCGCAGGAGGCCGAGGCCTTCCAGCGGGACCTGGAGCACCCGGCCCTGGGCCGCTTCGAACCGGACCAGGACTACGTGATCGTGACGTACCGGGACAGCGGCCACAGCAACCGCGCCGGCGCCAACGCGCCGGCGCTCGACACCGGGCTGGTGGGGGTCCGCCAGATCATCGACCAGGTCGAGGGCGCGGCGGGCGGACGCTTCAAGGTCGTCGTGATGGGCGAGCAGCCGGAGGGGTGGACCGGGCAGGCCCTGCAGAACTACTGGAACTGGCCGTCGGTCGGGAACCGGCGCAAGGAACTCGCCCTCCTGAGGTACCTCGCGGACAGCTACCGCATCGTCGGTGCGGTCGGCATGCGCAGCGGCGTCATGGACGAACTCGCCTTCGCCGGGATCAAGATCGTCTCGATCGACATCAGCCCGCACCGCGCCGAGGCGGACGGGTTGCCGAACCTCAAGCAGTCCAAGGGATGGACCCGCGGTCTCCGGTTCGAGGAGGCGTACGAGCGGTACTACGGCCGGGCGTTCGTCACCGACCCGAGAGCGCAGGACACCACCTACGCGGAACCGGGCGGCGACCCGGTCCACTTCGACGGACGGTTCAGTGACCGGGACGCCGCCACGGTGCGCGACGCCGTCGAGTTCTACTTCGGCGGCGCCGGGAACTCCGGGACCGTCCGGCACGTCTCCCACCCGCACGAGGCGGGCCGGGTGGACGAGGCGCTGCACCGGCTGGGGGACGTCCAGGACATGACCGGCCTCGACCTGGCCCGGAGGACCCTGCCCTACCTGCGCGAGTTCGAGGGCTTCAAGGCCCAGATCCCCGAGGTGTGGGAGCTGGTGGAACCGAAGCTGATGGAGGCGGAGGACGCGGCGGCCGCGCACGAGTCGCGGGCCGCCGAAGCCTGCGGACGGAACGTGGCCGGGTTCTCGGATCAGAGGCTGGCGGCGCTCGGGGTCACCCAGGCGGCCGACCTCCTGGCGAAGGTCGGGCCCGGTCCGCTCGCGGCGGAGCACCCGATCGGGGAGGTCGCGACGAAGTTCATCGGCGAGATCCGGAAGGCACTCGTCCAGGCGTTCGTCGAGAAGGAGCTGGCAGGCAGGCCGGAGCTGACCGGGAAGGCCCTCAAGGACTTCCGGAAGGAGGTTTCCGACACGGCCCAGGAGAGGGTCGGCGCGCTGACCGCGGAGCAGCTGCGGACCGTCCTCAGGAGCTGCCTGGAGGAGTACGGCGGGTTCCCGTAGGAGAACGGGACGGGCCCCGGCCGGAGGCGTCCGGCCGGGGCCCGTCGGGCGGGGCGGTGGTCAGCCGCCCAGGCCGCGCAGGGTGTGGTAGACCCCGCAGGCCTGGAGGGCCAGCGGGAGCAGGGACAGCGCGCAGAGGGTGTGCAGGATGTCGGCGAGGCGGCCCCAGTAGGGGAGCAGCCGGCGGCCGGGGACGGTCCAGGCGGCGACCAGGAGGGCGACCGCCACCGTCAGCAGGGCGGCCAGCAGGAGCAGCCGGCCGGTGCCGGAGGCGTCGGTGGTGGCACGGGCGAGCAGCACCAGGCCGCCGAGGACACCGGGCAGCAGGACGGCCAGACGCTGGCGGATGCTGCCGACGGCCCGGCCGTGCAGCAGCAGGAGCAGGCTCATCGCGCCCGCCTGCGCCGGGCCCGCCCAGCCGTCGGCGAAGGGCAGCACGGCCAGGCAGACGGCGCAGACGGCGCCGATCGCGGAGTACAGGGCCATCAGGTAGTCGTCGGCGACCAGGGCGCGGGGCAGCACGGCGGCGGCCGGGACCGGCTCGATGTTCTGCTGGAGCTCCTCCGCGTTGCGCGGCAGCATCGGCAGCCGTAGCCCGGACAGCCGGAAGGCCAGCGAGGGCACGAAGGCGCCGACCAGGACGGACACCACCGCGATCACCGCCACCAGCTGGGCGAGCGTCATCCCGGAGAGCACCAGCACCCCGGACCCCACCCCGAGCAGGGCGACCAGCGCCACCCCGAGGAACAGCGGCGCCGCGGCGCCGACCGCCGCCAGGGCCAGCACCGCCGCCCCGGCCCCGGCCGAGGAGGCCGCCAGGATCCGGGCCCCGAGCAGCTCACCGCCGCCCG
>NZ_MSJQ01000148.1 GCF_014596515.1 Streptomyces sp. CBMA156 | reverse complement strand
GCCGACCGCCCCCGGCAGCGCGGCCCCGACCGCCCCGGCCACCCCGCCGAGCGCCGCCGACCTCACCGCCGCGATGACCCAGGGCACCGTGCCGCCCGAGCTCACCGCCGCGTTCGCCGCCCTGGACTGCTCCAAGCCCGAGGTCCGCGCCGCCCAGACCGGCGCCGATGACAAGGCCGTCGTCGCCTGCTCCCAGAAGGACGAGAAGGGCTACTACGAGAAGCTCGCCCTCGGCCCCGTGGCCGTGAAGGGCTCGGACGTCGAGAAGGCCCAGGCCGGCATCGACACCCAGACCGGCGCCGGCTGGCAGGTCCAGCTCCAGTTCAACGGTGCCGGCACCGACGCCTTCTCCAAGGTCACCGGCCAGCTGGCCAGCCAGGCCCCGCCGACCAACCAGTTCGCCATCGTGCTGGACAACCAGGTCGTCTCCCACCCGCAGGTCAACGGACCGATCCCGGGTGGCAGCGCGGTCATCACCGGCCAGTTCAAGCAGGCCGAGGCGCAGGACCTCGCCAACGTGCTGGGCTACGGCGCGCTGCCGCTGGAGTTCAGCAAGAGCGACATCACCACCGTCTCCCCGGCGCTCGGCAGCGACCAGCTCAAGGCCGGCCTGGTCGCCGGCCTGATCGGCATGGTGCTGGTGGTCGCCTACTCGCTGATCTACTACCGCGGCCTCGGCCTGGTCTCGATCGCCGGTCTGCTCGTCTCGGCGGCCCTGACCTACTCGATCATGAGCCTGCTCGGCAACGCGATCGGCTTCGCGCTGAACCTGCCGGCGGTCTGCGGTGCGATCGTCGCTATCGGCATCACCGCCGACTCCTTCATCGTGTACTTCGAGCGCATCCGCGACGAGGTCCGCGAGGGCGCCCCGCTGCGCCCGGCGGTCCAGCGGGCCTGGCCGCGCGCCCGGCGCACCATCCTGGTCTCGGACTTCGTGTCCTTCCTCTGTGCCGCCGTGCTCTACGTGGTCTCGGTCGGCAAGGTCCAGGGCTTCGCGTTCACCCTGGGTCTGACCACGGCGCTCGACGTCGTGGTGATCTTCCTCTTCACCAAGCCGATGATCACGCTGCTGGCCCGCCGGAAGTTCTTCCTGGAAGGCCACCCGTGGTCCGGTCTGGACCCGAAGCGGCTGGGCGCCCGCCCGCCGCTGCGCAGCAGCCGTCGCCGTAGCCCCTCCTCTTCCGCCGTGAAGGAGGCCTGACACCGTGTCACGCTTCTCCAACCTGGGCCACCGGCTCTACCAGGGCGAGGTCAGCTTCGACTTCGTCGGACGCCGCAAGCTCTGGTACTCCATCTCCGGCGTGATCGTCCTGGTCGCGGCGATCGGTCTGGCCATGGGCCTGCACCTGGGCATCGAGTTCAAGGGCGGCTCGGTCTACACCGTGTCCAAGCCCGGCCTGACGGTCTCCCAGGCGCAGGACACCGCTGACGGGGTCGTCGCCTCGCACCCGCTGGTGCAGTCGACCGACAACGGCAAGATCCGCATCCAGGTCAGCACCGAGGAGACGAAGAGCTCGGACCAGATCCGCTCCGAGCTCTCGCAGAAGCTCGGCGTGCCGCTGGACACCGTCGAGGCCCAGGTGATCGGCCCCAGCTGGGGCAAGCAGATCTCCCAGAAGGCGCTCACCGGTCTGATCGTCTTCATGGTCCTGGTGACGGTCTACCTGGCGATCGCCTTCGAGTGGCGGATGGCGGTGTCCGCCCTGGTCGCCCTCATCCACGACCTCCTGATCACCATCGGGGTGTACGCCCTGGTGGGCTTCGAGGTCACCCCGGGTACGGTGATCGGCTTCCTGACCATCCTCGGGTACTCGCTCTACGACACGGTCGTCGTCTTCGACACCGTGAAGGAGAACACCAAGGACCTCACCAAGCAGAACCGGCGCACCTACAGCGAGGCCGCCAACGCGGGCCTCAACCAGACCCTGGTGCGCTCGCTCAACACCACCGTGGTGGCGCTGCTGCCGGTCGCCGCGCTGCTGTTCATCGGCGGCGGCTTCCTGGGCGCCGGCACCCTGAACGACATCTCGCTCGCGCTGTTCATCGGTCTCGCGGCCGGTGCCTACTCCTCGATCTGCGTCGCCACCCCGCTGCTGGCGCAGCTCAAGGAGGAGCAGCCGGAGATGAAGGCGCTGCGCAAGCGGGTCCTCCAGCACCGGGCCGCGGCCGCCAAGGCCGAGGCCGGCACCGGGGCGGACGAGGACCTGACGGGCGAGGAGCAGCCCGCGGGTATGGTCGGACAGCGCGGCTCGGCCGGCACGCGTGCCAAGGGCCGTCCGTCCACCAAGCGCTGAGCCCGACCACGACCGCGAGGCACCACCAGACCGTGAAGGACACCACCGTGACCACCGCCGACACCGCACTGGCCGAGCTGCTGAACAGCAGGATCCGGGACGTCCGGGACTACCCGAAGCCGGGCGTGCTGTTCAAGGACATCGCGCCGCTGCTCGCCGACGCCGAGGCCTTCGGCGCCCTCACCAGGGCGCTGGCGGACCGGGCGAAGGAGCTCGGTGCGACCAAGGTGGTGGGCCTGGAGGCGCGCGGCTTCGTGCTGGCGGCCCCGGCGGCCTTCGCGGCCGGGCTCGGCTTCGTGCCGATCCGCAAGCAGGGCAAGCTGCCCGGCGAGGTGTTCCGGCGCTCGTACGAGCTGGAGTACGGCTCGGCGACGCTGGAGGTGCAGTGCGACGCCTTCGCGCCCGGTGAGCGGGTGCTGGTGGTGGACGACGTATTGGCCACCGGCGGCACCATCGGTGCCTCGCTGGACCTGGTGAAGGAGGCCGGGGCCGAGCTGGCGGGCGTCGTGGTGCTGATGGAGCTGGGCTTCCTGGACGGCCGCGAGCGGCTGGCCGGGCACCTCGGCGGCGCTCCGCTGGAGACGCTGGTCACGGTCTGAGGGACCTGTCTGGAGGACGGCGGTCGGAACATCCGACCGCCGTCCTTCCGTTTCCTGGCCCGGCCGGATGAACACCGGGGCGCCCGGCTCGGTACCATGAAGATTCATCCCCTCCCGGTTGTACCCGACCGTTCGGGTCTCGGCAGGGGCCGGCCCGGTGCCCCAGGAGTTGTCCTTGCCCGACGAGGTTGTGCCCACGGCCCCAGCGGCCGCCCCCGAAGACCGTCCCACGCCCTCGGGGGCCACCCCGGTACGCCCGGCGCCGACCTCCTCGCGTTCGCTCGGCCCCTCCGGCCGCGGCTCCACCGGCGGCATGCGGGCGCGGCTGGCCCGCCTCGGCGGCCAGCGCACCAGCGTGCTCAACCCCGTCCTGGAGCCGCTGTTCCGCTCGATCCGGGCCAACGACCCCAAGGCCGACCCGGCGCTGCTGCGGGACATCGAGCGCGCCTACGCGGTGGCCGAGAAGTGGCACCGCGGGCAGAAGCGCAAGAGCGGCGACCCGTACATCACCCACCCGCTGGCCGTCGCGACGATCCTGGCCGAGCTCGGCATGGACGCCGCGACGCTGATGGCCGGGCTGCTGCACGACACCGTGGAGGACACCGACTACGGCCTGGAGACCCTGCGCAAGGACTTCGGCGACTCGGTGGCCCTGCTGGTGGACGGCGTCACCAAGCTGGACCGGGTCAAGTTCGGCGAGGCCGCGCAGGCCGAGACCGTCCGCAAGATGGTCGTGGCGATGGCCAAGGACCCGCGGGTCCTGGTGATCAAGCTGGCCGACCGGCTGCACAACATGCGCACGATGCGCTACCTCAAGCGGGAGAAGCAGGAGAAGAAGGCCCGCGAGACGCTGGAGATCTACGCCCCGCTGGCGCACCGGCTGGGCATGAACACCATCAAGTGGGAGCTGGAGGACCTCGCCTTCGCGATCCTCTACCCCAAGATGTACGACGAGATCGTCCGGCTGGTCGCCGAGCGCGCCCCCAAGCGGGACGAGTACCTGGCGACCGTCATCGACCAGGTCCAGGCGGACCTGCGGGGCGCCCGGATCACCGCCTCCGTCACCGGCCGGCCGAAGCACTACTACTCGGTCTACCAGAAGATGATCGTCCGGGGCCGGGACTTCGCCGAGATCTACGACCTGGTGGGCATCCGGGTCCTGGTCGACACCGTCCGCGACTGCTACGCGGCGCTGGGCACCATCCACGCGCGGTGGAACCCGGTGCCGGGGCGGTTCAAGGACTACATCGCGATGCCCAAGTTCAACATGTACCAGTCGCTGCACACCACGGTGATCGGCCCCGGGGGCAAGCCGGTCGAGCTCCAGATCCGCACCTTCGACATGCACCGGCGGGCCGAGTACGGCATCGCCGCGCACTGGAAGTACAAGCAGCGCGCGGTCGCCGGGGCCTCCAAGGTCCGCACCGACACCCCGACCCAGGTCCGCAAGGACGACAAGGCCGGCGCCGTCAACGAGATGGCCTGGCTGCGGCAGCTGCTGGACTGGCAGAAGGAGACCGCGGACCCGGGCGAGTTCCTGGAGTCGCTCCGCTTCGACCTGGCCAGCAACGAGGTCTTCGTCTTCACCCCCAAGGGCGACGTGATAGCCCTGCCGGCCGGGGCGACCCCGGTCGACTTCGCCTTCGCGGTGCACACCGAGGTCGGCTACCGGACGATAGGCGCCAGGGTCAACGGGCGGCTGGTGCCGCTGGAGTCGACCCTGGAGAACGGCGACACCGTCGAGGTCTTCACCTCCAAGGCGGAGAACGCGGGACCGTCCAGGGACTGGCTGGGCTTCGTCAAGTCACCGCGCGCCCGCAACAAGATCCGCGCCTGGTTCTCCAAGGAGCGCCGCGAGGAGGCGATCGAGCACGGCAAGGAGGCGATCGTCCGGGCGATGCGCAAGCAGGGCCTGCCGATCCAGCGGATCCTGACCGGTGACTCGCTGGTCACCCTGGCCCACGAGATGCGCTACCCCGACATCTCCTCGCTCTACGCGGCGATCGGCGAGGGCCACGTCGCCGCGCCGAACATCGTGCAGAAGCTGGTCCAGGCGCTCGGCGGCGAGGAGGGCGCGACCGAGGACCTGGCGGAGACCGCCACCCCGACCCACGACAACCGCCGCGCGGTGCGCCGCCGGGCCAAGGGCGACCCCGGCGTGATCGTCAAGGGCGTCGAGGACGTCTGGGTCAAGCTCTCCCGCTGCTGCACCCCGGTGCCGGGCGACCCGATCGTCGGCTTCGTGACCCGCGGCAACGGCGTCTCGGTGCACCGCGCCGACTGCGTCAACGTGGAGGCGCTGAACCAGCAGCCGGAGCGCATGATCGACGTCGAGTGGGCGGCCACCCAGTCCTCGGTCTTCCTGGTGGCCATCCAGGTCGAGGCGCTGGACCGCTCCAGGCTGCTCTCGGACGTCACCCGGGTGCTCTCCGACCAGCACGTCAACATCCTGTCGGCGGCGGTGCAGACCTCCAGGGACCGGGTGGCGATGAGCCGCTTCACCTTCGAGATGGGCGACCCGAAGCACCTCGGCCACGTGCTCAAGGCGGTGCGCGGCGTCGAGGGCGTGTACGACGTCTACCGGGTCACCTCCGCCCGCAAGTAGCCGGGCTCTCCGCCCGCGAGGGGTACGCGCGAAAGGCCCCCGGGATCGCTCCCGGGGGCCTTCGTCGTCCAGCGCGCCGAGGCGATCAGCCGCTGAACTCCTCCTGGCTCCTGTGCGCCTGCTCCAGCAGCGTCCGCACGCCGGACAGCTCGGACTCCAGCTTGGCGATCCTGGAGGTGTTGCCGGCCGCGCGGGCCTTGTCCAGGTCGGCCTGGATCTTGTCGGCCTTCGCCTCGAACAGGCCCACCATGCCGGCCGCGCGGGCCTTGGCCTCCGGGTTCGAGCGCTTCCACTCGGCGTCCTCGGCCTCGCGGATGGCCCGCTCGACCGTGTTCAGCCGGCCGTCCAGCTTCGGACGGACCTCGCGCGGCACGTGCCCGATCGCCTCCCAGCGCTCGTTGACCTCGCGCAGTGCGGCCTTGGCGGCCTTGAGGTCGGTGAACGGCAGGATCGCCTCGGCCTCGGCGGCCAGCGCCTCCTTGAGCTTCTGGTTCTCCACCTGCTCGGCGTCCCGCTCGCTGAACACCGCGGAGCGGGCCTGGAAGAAGACGTCCTGGGCGCCGCGGAACCGCGCCCACAGCTCGTCCTCGATGTCCCGCTGGGCCCGGCCTGCGGCCTTCCAGCGCGCCATCAGGTCGCGGTAGGCGGCCGCGGTGCTGCCCCAGTCCGTGGACGAGGACAGCGCCTCGGCCTCGGTGACCAGCGACTCCTTGGTCTGCCGGGCCTTGTCGCGCTCGGCGTCCAGGGTGGCGAAGTGCGCCTTGCGGTGCTTGGAGAAGACCGAGCGGGCGTGCGAGAAGCGGTGCCACAGCTCGTCGTCGCTCTTGCGGTCCAGCCGCGGCAGGCCCTTCCAGGTGTCCACCAGGGCGCGCAGCCGGTCCCCGGCCTCCCGCCACTGGGTGGACTCGGCGAGCTGCTCGGCCTCGGCGACCAGGGCCTCCTTGGCCGAGCGGGCCTCGTCCTGGGCCTTGGCGCGGGCGGCCTTGCGCTCCTCACGCCGGCTCTCGATCTCGCCGGTGAGCGTGTCCAGCCGCTTGGCCAGGGACTCCAGGTCACCGACCGCGTGCCCCTCGACCACCTGGGCGCGCAGGTGCTCCAGCGCGGCCTGGGCGTCCTTGGCGGCCAGGTCGGTGGTGCGCACCCGCTTCTCCAGCAGGCCGATCTCCACCTCGATGCCCTGGTACTTGCGCTCGAAGTAGGCGAGGGCCTCCTCGGGCGAGCCGGCCTGCCAGGAACCGACGACGCGTTCGCCGTCGGCCGTCCTGACGTAGACCGTGCCCTGCTCGTCCACACGGCCCCACGGGTCGCTGCTCATAGCGCGTCCTCCACATGACGTCGCGCCCGCGCCGGGGCGGCGCGCGTCCGTCGTCCACAGTTGATGTGCGACGGACCGAAAGAGCCCGCCGTCCCCGTCCGCCGTGCCTTGCTGCCGAGGGTGACGGCTAGGCGGGTCCGGGCACCCTATACAACGCCAACATAGGCGACCGGGACCGGTGCTGTCCGCATCCGGGCCGGGCGATTTCGGTCCGGGGCCGTGCGGGGGCGGCCCGCAGGCCGCTCACGGACGACCCCGGGGACGGTCAACCCTTCGCCACC
The DNA here is from genome assembly GCF_014596515.1 of Streptomyces sp. CBMA156. Taxonomy (GTDB): domain Bacteria; phylum Actinomycetota; class Actinomycetes; order Streptomycetales; family Streptomycetaceae; genus Kitasatospora. The sequence goes on along the minus strand of NZ_MSJQ01000148.1, from coordinate 10,963 downwards.
GTAACGGAGTTGAAGGTGACGTCGGCCATCGGGTGGCCGTCCGGGGCGCCCTCCAGGGTGCCCGCGGCGGCGACCTTCTGCACCACGTCCAGACCGCCGGTGATCTTGCCGAACGGGGTGTAGTTCGGCGGCAGCTTGGTGTCCTTGTAGACCAGGAAGAACTGGCTCCCGTTGGTGCCGGCGCCGGAGTTGGCCATCGCCACGGTGCCGGCCGGGTAGGTGGCGCCGGTCAGGTTCTCGTCCGCGAACTTGTAGCCGGGGCCGCCGGTGCCGCCGGGGACGGTCGCGCTGGCGGTCGGGTCGCCGCACTGGAGCACGAAGATGCCGTCGGTGGTGAGCCGGTGGCACTTGGTGTGGTCGAAGTACTGCTCGCCGGCCAGGAAGGCGAAGGAGTTCACGGTGTGCGGGGCCTTGGCCGCGTCCAGCGCCACCGTCACCTTGCCGCAGTTGGTGTCCAGCGTCATGGCGTACGAACCGCTCGGGTCGATCGTCATGGCCGGCTCGGCCTGCCACTGCTTGCCGTTGGGCGCGCCCGGCGCCGGGGCGGCGCAGCCCTCGACCGGCTTGCGGGTCGGGGTGGTCGGCTCGTCCGTGGCGGTCGGCGCCGCCTGGGGGGTGTTCGCGGCCGAGGCCTTCTTGTCGCCCTTGTCGTCCGAGCTGAACGCGCCGGTGGCGATCAGCGTGCCGCCGCCGGCCAGCACCACCACGGCGAGCGAGGCGCCCAGGATCGTGTTGCGGCGCTTGCGCGCGGCCGAGGCCGCGACCCGGCGTTCCATCTGGCGCTCGTACTTGTCGCGGGCGAGCTGCCGCCGCCGCTGTTCGCTGCTGACCACGGGCCGTGTCTCCTACGCATGTGCGGGAAAAGTGGACGGATTCCGGAGCGGATCATCGCATCCCTCGGCGGCCAAGTGTAGGGACCGGGCCTGTAAGAACGCGGTGAACCTGTCAGGCGGCGCCGCCCCGCCACCCCCGTCTGGTTCGCAACCGGACCCGGAGCGCCGGTAGGCTGCACCTGGATCACCATCGACGGCATCACCACTGGCAGACGCCGCAGCCGACCGCCGCACACCCGAAGGACGCGCGTGTTCATCGCCGGATTCCCCGCTGGAGCCTGGGGCACCAACTGCTACCTGGTCGCTCCCGCGGCGGGCGAGGAGTGCATCATCGTCGATCCGGGCCACCAGGCGGCGCACGGCGTCGAGGAACTGCTCCGCGAGCACCGGCTGAAGCCCGTCGCCGTGCTGCTCACCCACGGCCACATCGACCACGTGGCCTCGGTGGTCCCGGTCTGCGGCGCCCGCGGCGTCCCGGCCTGGATCCACCCCGAGGACCGGTACATGATGTCCGACCCGGAGAAGGCGCTCGGCCGTTCCCTGGGCACCCAGCTGATGGGCGAGCTCACCGTCGGCGAGCCCGACGACGTGCGCGAGCTGACCGACGGCAGCGTGCTGGAGCTGGCCGGCCTGAGCCTCACCGTGGACCACGCCCCGGGCCATACCAAGGGGTCGGTGACCTTCCGGACGCCCGGTGCCGAGGACCTCCCCCCGGTGCTGTTCTCGGGCGACCTGCTGTTCGCCGGCTCCATCGGGCGTACCGACCTCCCGGGCGGGGACAGCGGAGCGATCATGGACTCGCTGGCCCGGGTGTGCCTGCCCCTCGACGACTCCACCGTGGTCCTCTCCGGCCACGGCGGTCAGACCACCATCGGCCGCGAGCGCGCCACCAACCCCTACCTCCGACAGGCAGCGGGGGCGGCCGGCGCCCCGGCTTTCCCGCGACGAGGAATGTGACGGAAGAGAAGTTGAGCACCTTCACCGCCCCCAAGGGCACCTACGACCTGCTGCCCCCCAGCTCCGCGACCTTCCTGGCGATCCGCGAGCGCATCGCCGCGCCCGCCCGCCGGGCCGGTTACGGCTACGTCGAGACCCCGGTCTTCGAGGACGTGAAGCTGTTCTCCCGCGGCGTCGGCGAGTCCACCGACATCGTCACCAAGGAGATGTACAACCTCACCACCAAGGGCGGCGACGAGCTCGCGCTGCGCCCCGAGGGCACCGCCTCGGTGCTGCGCGCCGCGCTCCAGGCCAACCTGCACAAGCAGGGCAACCTGCCGGTCAAGCTCTGGTACTCCGGCTCGTACTACCGCTACGAGCGCGCCCAAAAGGGCCGCTACCGCCAGTTCTCGCAGGTCGGCGCGGAGGCGATCGGCGCGGAGGACCCGGCGCTGGACGCCGAGCTGATCATCCTGGCCGACGACGCCTTCCGCTCGCTGGGCCTGAGCGACTACTCGCTGCTGCTCAACAGCCTGGGCGACCGGCAGTGCCGCCCGGTCTACCGTGCCGCGCTGATCGAGTTCCTCTCCGGGCTGGACCTGGACGAGGAGACCCGCCGCCGCGCCGGGATCAACCCGCTGCGCGTCCTCGACGACAAGCGCGAGTCGGTGCAGGCCCAGCTGGTCGGCGCGCCGATGCTGCGCGACTACCTGTGCGAGGACTGCAAGGCGTACGACGAGAAGGTCCGCGAGCTGCTCACCGCGGCGGGCGTGGCCTTCGTGGACGACCCCAAGCTGGTGCGCGGCCTGGACTACTACACCCGCACCACCTTCGAGTTCGTGCACAACGGCCTGGGCGCGCAGTCCGCGATCGGCGGCGGCGGCCGCTACGACGGCCTGTCCGAGATGATCGGCGGCCCGGAACTGCCGTCCGTCGGCTGGGCGCTCGGCGTGGACCGCACCTTCCTCGCGCTGGAGGCCGAGGGCGTCACCCTCGACCTGCCGGCCGCCACCTCGGTCTATGCCGTCGCGCTCGGCGAGGAGGCCAAGAACGTCCTGTTCGCCAAGGTGGTCGAGCTGCGCCGGGCCGGCGTGGCCACCGACCTCGCCTTCGGCGTCAAGAGCATCAAGAACGCCATGAAGTCCGCCGACCGGTCCGGCGCCCGCTTCGCCCTGATCGCCGGGGACCGGGACCTCGCCGAAGGCGTCGTCCAGCTCAAGGACCTCACCACCGGCGAGCAGTCCCCCGTCGCCCTCGACGTACTCGTCACCACCCTGAAGGAGAAGCAGCTGTGATCCGCACGCACGACGCGGGCACGCTCCGCCCGGAGCACGCAGGCACCACCGTCACCCTGGCCGGCTGGGTCGCCCGCCGCCGCGACCACGGCGGCGTCGCCTTCATCGACCTGCGCGACGCCTCCGGCACCGTGCAGATCGTGGTCCGCGACCTCGACTCGGTCCACGGCCTGCGCGCCGAGTACTGCGTCAAGGTCGTCGGCGACGTCCGGGTCCGCCCCGAGGGCAACGAGAACCCGGACATCCCGACCGGTGCCGTCGAGGTCGTCGTCAGCGCGATCGAGGTGCTCTCCGAGGCCGCCCCGCTGCCCTTCCCGGTCGCCGAGTACGAGCCGGGCACGGTCAACGAGGAGGTCCGGCTGCGCTACCGCTACCTGGACCTGCGCCGCGAGGGCCCGGCCAAGGGCCTGCGCCTGCGCTCCAAGGTCAACAACATCATCCGCCGGGTGATGGAGGAGAACGACTACCTCGACATCGAGACGCCGTACCTCACCCGCTCCACCCCCGAGGGCGCCCGCGACTTCCTCGTCCCGGTCCGCCTCCAGCCCGGCCACTGGTACGCCCTGCCGCAGTCGCCCCAGCTGTTCAAGCAGCTGCTGATGGTGGCCGGCATGGAGCGCTACTACCAGATCGCCCGCTGCTTCCGCGACGAGGACTTCCGCGCCGACCGGCAGCCGGAGTTCACCCAGCTGGACATCGAGGCCTCGTTCGTCGACCAGGAGGACGTCCTGGCCCTCGGCGAGAAGATCGTCGGCTCCGTCTGGCGCGAGGTGCACGGCTACGAGATCCCGAACCCGCTGCCGCGGATGACCTACGCGGACGCCATGGGCCGCTACGGCTCGGACAAGCCGGACGTCCGCTTCGGCCAGGAACTCACCGACCTGACCGAGTACTTCAAGGGCACCGAGTTCCGCGTCTTCCAGGCCCCGTACGTCGGCGCCGTGGTCATGCCCGGCGGCGCCTCGCAGCCGCGCAAGCAGCTGGACGCCTGGCAGGACTGGGCCAAGGCGCGCGGCGCCAAGGGCCTGGCGTACGTCCTCATCGACGCCGAGACCGGCGAGCTGCGCGGCCCGGTCGCCAAGAACCTCTCCGCGGAGCACCTGGCCGGCCTCGCCGCCGCCGCGGGTGCCAAGAACGGCGACGCGGTCTTCTTCGCGGCCGGCAAGGAGCGCCCCTCGCAGGAGCTGCTCGGCGCCGCCCGACTGGAGATCGGCCGCCGCTGCGAGCTGATCGACGAGTCGAAGTGGGCCTTCCTCTGGGTGGTCGACTTCCCGATGTTCGAGCCGATCGAGGACGACAAGGGCCAGTTCCAGGGCTGGCACGCGGTGCACCACCCGTTCACCGCCCCGACCGCGGAGTCGCTGGCCACCTTCGACACCGACCCGGGCTCGGCCCTCTCCAACGCCTACGACCTGGTCCTGAACGGCTCGGAGCTGGGCGGCGGTTCGATCCGTATCCACCAGCGCGACGTGCAGAAGCGGGCGTTCGACGCGATCGGCCTCTCCGAGGAGGAGGCGGCCTCGCAGTTCGGCTTCCTGCTGGACGCCTTCAACTACGGCCCGCCGCCGCACGGCGGTGTCGCCTTCGGCCTGGACCGCATCGTCACGCTGCTGGGCGGGTACGACACCATCCGCGACGTCATCGCCTTCCCGAAGACGTCCACCGGTGGCGACCCGCTGACCGGTGCCCCGACCCCGATCACCCCGGCGCAGCGCCGCGAGGCCGGCGTGGACGCCAAGCCCAAGGTTCGCGAGGACGTCAAGCCCGAGGCGCAGCCCAAGGCCTGACGCCGCGTCATCCGCTAACCTGCAACGGCCCCGGACGGCTCACCTGCCGTCCGGGGCCGGTCCACAACGGTGTGTGACACAGGGAGGGTTGACTCATGCAGGTCACAACGAGAGTCGAATGTCCGGAGGACGCCCCGGCGACCAGACGCGTCCACATGGCCGCGTTCCCCGGTCCTGACGAGGCGGACCTGGTGGACGCGCTGCGCCGCGACCCCGCCTGGCTGCCCGGGCTGTCCGTGGTCGCCACGGACGGCACCGGTCTGGTGATCGGGCACGCGCTGCTGACCCGGCTGCGGGTCGGCGACGGCAAGGCGCTGGCGCTCGCGCCGGTCGCGGTGGCGCCCGAGTGGCAGCGCCGCGGCGTCGGCGAGCTGGTCGTCCGGGCCGTGCTGGAGGCGGCCGAGGACGCGGGCGAGAAGCTCGTGGTCGTCCTCGGCGATCCGGAGTACTACGAGCGGTTCGGCTTCGCGCCGGCCGGGCGGCACGAGGTCACCGGCCCGTTCGAGGTGCCGGAGGCCTACTTCCAGGCGCTGCCGCTGACGGCGTACGACGGCGGCCCGCGCGGGCTCTGCCGCTACCCCGAGCCCTTCGTCTCGGTCTGAGGCGTGTCCTAGGAAAACCCCGGGCGCCTCTTCCTCGGGGGCCTCTCCCCAGGGCCGGTCCACAAGACCGGCCCCGGTCGCCACGGCCACGCCGACCTGCGGATTCGGCCGTCGGCGCCTACGGTGAGTGCTCATCAGCATTCAGCCGGACGGAGGACCCGAGGGTGACGAGGCAGCAGCGGACCGAGAAGCCGGAGAAGCTGGCGAGGAAGCCGTACGAGCAGGAGCTGCTGCGGCTCCAGCAGGAGCTGGTGAAGCTCCAGGAGTGGGTGCGGGTCGAGGGTGCCAGGCTGGTGGTGGTCTTCGAGGGCCGCGACGCCGCCGGCAAGGGCGGGGCGATCAAGCGGGTCACGGAGTACCTGAACCCCCGCATCGCCAGGGTCGCGGCGCTGCCCACCCCGACCGAGCGGCAGAAGACCCAGTGGTACTTCCAGCGCTACGTCGAGCACCTGCCGGCCGCGGGGGAGATCGTGCTGTTCGACCGCAGCTGGTACAACCGCGCCGGCGTCGAGCGCGTGATGGGCTTCTGCAGCGACGAGGAGTACTGGCAGTTCCTGCACCAGTGCCCGACCTTCGAGCGGATGCTGAGCGAGTCCGGCATCCTGCTGCGCAAGTACTGGTTCTCGGTGAGCGACACCGAGCAGGAGCGGCGCTTCCGGGGGCGGCTGGAGGACCCGATGAAGCGCTGGAAGCTCTCCCCGATGGACGTCGAGTCGATCACCCGCTGGGAGGACTACTCGCGGGCCAAGGACGAGATGTTCATCCACACCGACACCCCGGACTCGCCCTGGCACGTGGTGGAGAGCGACGACAAGCGCCGGGCCAGGATCAACATGATCGCCCACCTGCTGTCCACCGTGTCGTACCACGAGATCAAGGCCCCGCAGATCGAGCTGCCGCCCCGCCCCGAGTCGCACGGCTACCAGCGGCCCCCGCGCGACCTCCAGCGGTACGTCCCCGACCACGCCGCCGGCCTGGCGTAGCGAACCGGGCTGTCGTGGGCCTCGCATAGGCTTCCGGTGTGGACGAACCGGACCTCTTCACCGCCGCAGCCGAGGAACTCCAGACCAGGGAGCCGGGCCGGGCACCCCTGGCCGTACGGATGCGCCCGCGCACCCTGGACGAGGTGGCCGGGCAGCGGCAGCTGCTGAAGCAGGGCTCGCCGCTGCGCCGGCTGGTCGCGGGCTCGCGCGGCCCGGCGGCGACCAGCTCGGTGATCCTCTGGGGCCCGCCCGGCACCGGCAAGACCACCCTGGCGCACGTGATCAGCCAGGCGGTCGAGGGCCGTTTCGTGGAGCTGTCCGCGATCACCGCCGGGGTCAAGGAGGTGCGGGCGGTGATCGACGGCGCCCGGCGGGCGGTCGGGATGTCGGGCCGGGAGACGGTGCTCTTCCTGGACGAGATCCACCGCTTCTCCAAGGCCCAGCAGGACTCGCTGCTGCCGGCCGTGGAGAACCGCTGGGTCACCCTGATCGCGGCGACCACCGAGAACCCGTACTTCTCGGTGATCTCCCCGCTGCTGTCCCGCTCGCTGCTGCTCACCCTGGAGTCGCTCACCGACGAGGACATCCGCGCGCTGCTGCGCCGTGCGGTGGCCGACGAGCGCGGTCTGGAGGGCGCGCTGGAGCTGACCGCGGAGGCCGAGGACCACCTGGTGCGGCTGGCCGGCGGGGACGCCCGGCGGGCGCTCACCACGCTGGAGGCGGCGGCCGGGGCGGCGCTGGAGAAGGGCGAGTCCGGCATCACGCTGGCCACCACCGAGACGGCCGTCAACCAGGCGGCGGTGCGCTACGACAAGGACGGCGACCAGCACTACGACGTGGCCAGCGCGCTGATCAAGTCGATCCGCGGCAGCGACGTGGACGCCACCCTGCACTACCTGGCGCGGATGATCGAGGCGGGGGAGGACCCGCGCTTCATCGCCCGCCGGCTGATGATCTCGGCCAGCGAGGACGTCGGCCTGGCGGACCCGACGGCCCTCCAGACGGCGGTGGCGGCGGCCCAGGCGGTGGCCCTGATCGGCTTCCCCGAGGCCCGGATCATCCTCTCCCAGGCGGCCATCGCGCTGGCCCTGGCGCCCAAGTCCAACGCCGCCTACCTGGCGATCGACGCGGCGCTGGCGGACGTCCGGCAGGGCCTGGCCGGCGCGGTCCCCGCGCACCTGCGGGACGCCCACTACGGCGGCGCCGGCAAGCTCGGCCACGGCAAGGGCTACCGGTACCCGCACGACCTGCCGGAGGGCATCGCCGCCCAGCAGTACGCGCCGGACACGGTGCACGGCAGGGAGTACTACCAGCCGACCAGGCGCGGCGGCGAGGCCAGGTACGCGGACGTGGTGGAGTGGACGCGCGGCCGGCTGCGGGGCGAGCGCAGGGTGGAGAAGAAGGCCGAGCGGAAGCCGGAGAAGCCGGACGGGACGGCCGAGGCGAAGCCCGGGGAAAAGGGCGAGTGATCCACCGGTATACTCGGTCGGAGTGCCATGTCCCGGGACGGCGGCGGGGGAGACCCCACCGACCGGCCGCACCAGCGGGGCACCGGCCGTAGGCCTCCCCAGGGAGGCCCGCACCAGGAGCGTCGCGCACCGTTTTCGGTGTCGCGGGCTGCCCAGGATCCTGGGCCGGCCCGTGTGACCAGCACTTCCGTGCCCGGCTCCGGAGAGCGGCTGATCCCATCGCGCAGGCGGCGGGGTTTTCTCCGGGTCGCGACATGCGACCTCCGTCAACACCTGGTGAAGCCGTATCCGTAAGCAAGGAAGGTTTGGTTCATGGCGAACCAGAAGCGTCCCAAGGTCAAGATCGCGCGTGCCCTCGGTGTGCCGCTGACCCCGAAGTCCGTCAAGTACTTCGAGGCCCGCCCGTACCCGCCCGGCCAGCACGGCCGTGGCCGCAAGCAGAACTCGGACTACAAGGTCCGTCTGCTCGAGAAGCAGCGTCTGCGCGCCCAGTACGACCTGAGCGAGAAGCAGATGGCGCGCGCGTTCGACCGCGCGAAGAAGGCCGAGGGCAAGACCGGTGAGGCGCTCGTCGCCGAGCTGGAGACCCGTCTGGACTCGCTGGTGCTGCGTTCGGGCATCGCCCGCACCATCTACCAGGCCCGTCAGATGGTCGTCCACGGCCACATCGAGGTCAACGGCGGCAAGGTCAACAAGCCGTCGTACCAGATGAAGCCGGGCTTCGTGGTCACCGTCCGCGAGCGCAGCAAGGAGAAGGTCCCCTTCCAGGTCGCCCGTGAGGGTGGCTACGCGGGTGAGGGCCAGACCCCGAAGTACCTCGAGGTCAACCTGAAGGCTCTGGCCTTCCGCCTGGACCGTGCGCCGCAGCGCAAGGAGGTCCCGGTGATCTGTGACGAGCAGCTGGTCGTCGAGTACTACTCGCGCTGACCCGGCTTCGCTCTTCGCGAGACCACCAGTGAGCCCCCGTCGCCCTTCGAGGCGGCGGGGGCTCGCCCCTTTTCCGTTCGTTCCGGTGCGCCGCTAGAGGCTCTCGCCGGTCATCGCGGCGGCCAGCCGCAGGTGCGGGCGGGCCTCCTCGACGCGGCCCTGGCGCTCCAGGACGCGGCCGAGCATCAGCCGGGCGTAGTCCTCGGCCGGGTCGGCCTCCAGGACGCGGCGCAGCTCGGACTCGGCGCGGCGCAGCTGGGCGGAGTGGTAGTAGCTGCGGGCCAGCAGCAGCCGGACGGAGAGGTTGGCCGGCTCTTCGGTCAGTACGCCTTCGAGCATGCGGGCCGCGTCGGCGTACGCCTTGGAATCGAAGTAGAACTTCGCCATGCGGTACTCGTCAGCGGCGTTGTGGACGGCCATGGTGCTCCTTCCGGGGTGGATGCTTGCCTGCTCAAGCAATCGGCAAGTTTCAACTATTCCGGGCCGTCGCCGACGTCGGAGCCGGCGGCACCGAGCGGGGCCCCGCCGTCAGTTCCCGGCCGTCCACCGGGCCCCCGCCGTCGAGCGCCCGGGTGACCGCCGCGTCCAGGTCCAGCAGGGCTCCGGCCTCGTAACACGTCTCGAACTCCTCGGTGGTCAGCCCGGCCCTGGCCCGCTCGGCGCACTCCTGGTGCGGGCCGAAGAAGTTCCGCGAGCCCAGGAACGGGTTGCCGACCGCGCGCCAGATCCGGTGCGCGGCCCCTTGCAGCAGCCGGGCCTCGCGCAGGTCGCCGGGATCGCCGGGGCCGCTCGGCTCGGTCTCCAGCAGTGCCAGCAGGTCGATGCCCAGCACGATGCCCAGCAGGTCGTGGAAGAGGTGGTTCAGCCGGACGCACTCCCTGGCCAGCATCCGGGCGGGCTGCACGGCGCCGTCCAGCCAGTGCGAGTACGCCGTGGCGTAGAGCGCGTACGCGTAGGCCCACTGCTCGCCGTGCTCCTCGCACAGCTCCCTGGCCTGGCCGAACCAGAGTTCGGCGCTGTCCAGGTCGCCCTGGAACAGGTAGGCCAGGCCCAGCTCCAGCATGGCCATCACCACGTTGCTGTTGAGCTCGCCGATGGTCCGGTAGTGCCAGAGCGCCTCCTCGAACAGCTCGGCGGCCCGGTCGGGGTCGTCGCCGACCAGGGCGACGCAGCCCTGGCGGTGGACGGCGTGGGCCAGCGCCCGGTCGTCGCCGGTGTCCAGGGCCTGGCGGCGGCACTCCTCCAGCGCCGGGCGGGCGCTGCCGAGGTCGCCCTGGAGGGTGGCCAGGTACCCGGTCACCCAGAGCGCCCTGGCCCTGGCCTCGGTGGGCTCGCGGTCCAGGGCGAGCGCGCGGTCCAGCCAGTGCCGGCCCTCGCCGAGGTGGCCGCAGCCGACCCAGTAGAACCAGAGCGTGCCGGCCAGCAGCAGGGCGATCTGCTCCTCGCCGGGCTCGGCGAGGCAGAACTCCAGCGCCGCGCGGAGGTTGGTGTGGGCGAGTCCGGTGCGCTCGGCGGTCTCGGCCTGGCGGGGGCCGAACCACTCGACCTCGCCCCAGGTGGCCAGGCCCAGGTACCAGTCCCGGTGGCGGCGCAGCAGCCGCTGCTCCTCGCCCGCGGCGCGCAGCCACTGGCCGCCGTACTCGCGCAGGGTGTCCAGCAGCCGGAAGCGCACGCCGAAGGGGCCGTCCTCGCGGAGCACCACGGACCCGGCGACCAGCTCGTCGAGCAGGTCGAGGACCTCCTCGGGCTCGATGCCCTCGCCGGCGCAGACGTACTCGGCGGCCTCCAGGTCGAAACCGCCGACGAAGGCCGACAGGCGGGCCCAGAGTAAACGTTCCTGCACGGTGCACAGCTCATGGCTCCAGCCGATCGTCGTGCGCAGTGCCCGGTGCCTCGGCAGGGCCGTCCTGGAGCCGCCGGTGAGCAGCCGGAAGCGGTCGTCCAGCCGGGCCGTGATCTGCTCCACCGACAGCGCGCGCAGCCGGCCCGCGGCCAGCTCCACGGCCAGCGGGAGGCCGTCCAGCCGGCGGCAGAGCTGGGTGACCGCCGCCGCGTTGGCCTCCGTGACCTCGAAGGCCGGCAGCACCGCCCTGGCCCGCTCGGCGAACAGCCGCACCGCGTCCGGCAGCGC
>NZ_MSJQ01000147.1 GCF_014596515.1 Streptomyces sp. CBMA156 | reverse complement strand
CCGTCGCCGCCACCGCCGTGACGGTCGGGCAGGTCCTGGGCGATCAGCGCCGCCTCGGCGAGCAGCCCGCGCACCTCGGTGGCCCGGTAGAAGATCCGCGTCCCCTCCCGCCGCGCCACCACCAGCCCGGCCGCCCGCAGTTTCGCCAGGTGCTGGGAGGTCGCCGCGACGTGCGCCCCCAGCAGCTCGGCCAGCTCGCTCACCGGCAGTTCCCGGGCGCTCAGCGCCCACAGCAGCCGGTAGCGCGACGGGTCCGCCACCGCCTTCAGCACCGCCACCGCCCGCTCCGCCGCCTCGGCGTCCCAGGCCTCGTCCCGCGTACCACCCATGAAGGGATCGTACCGAGGTGTGCCCGCGCGCCCGGAGCCGGGAAGACCAGGCCCGGGCGCCGGGGTGCTTCCACGCCGGCCGGGGCCGGGCCCGGCCGAGGACCGAGCAGCGGGCGCCCGCCCTCTGGCCTACGTCAACGATGTCGGCATAGCCTCTCGGCATGAGCGATCGCGTAGTCCCCGAACCGCAGCGACGTCGGCGCCGCCCCACCAAGCAGGGCGTCGTCCTGTCCGCCGAGCTGATCGTCGCCACCGCGATCCGGCTGGTCGGCCGGCACGGCGCCGAGGCGCTCACGGTGCGGCGGCTCGGCGCCGCGCTCGGCGCCGACCCGAGCGCGGTCTACCGCTACTTCCACAGCACCGACGACCTGCTGCTCGCCGTCGCCGACGAGCTCATCGGCCGCGCCCAGCACGGCTGGCAGCCCACCGGCGACTGGCGCGCCGACCTGCGCGCCATCGGCCTGCGCATCCACGCCAGCTACCAGGCCCACCCGCAGGCCGCCATCCTCGCCGCCCACCGCACCACCGGCCGCGCCCACGAGATCACCGCCGTCGAGACGATCCTCGGCATCCTGCGCACCGCCGGCTTCCCCGACCCGGAGGCCGTCCTGATCTACCACGCCTTCGTCGACCAGAGCCTCGGCTTCGCCGCCCTGGACGCCGCCGCCCTCGCCCTCCCGGACACCGCCAGGAACGCCGACCACCAGGTCTGGCAGGCCTCCTACGCCCGCCTCGACGCCGTCGGCCACCCCAACATCGCGGCCACCGCCCACCTGCTCACCGCCGACATGAACCGCAGCGGGTACCCGTACGCCCTCGACCTGCTGCTGGAGGCCGCCGGGGCGCGGCTGCGGGCGGCGCGGGGCTGAAGGCCCCCGTGGCAAGGCCGGCGGTGGTGAGCCCCCGTGCGCTCACCACCGCCGGCCGGTCCGCCCCGCCCCGCCCCGTCTCGCCTCGTCTCGTCCGGTCTCGTCCCGTCCCGTCTCGCGGGCTCAGTCCGCCGCGTGCACCAGCCGCCCGCCGACGTAGGTGCGCTCCACCCGGGCGTGCGCGATCTCCTCCGGCGGGCCGGTGAGGATGTCCCGGTCGAGCACCACCAGGTCCGCCAGGTGCCCGGCCGCCAGCACCCCGGCGTCGTCGTACCCGTTCAGGTACGCGCTGCCGGCCGTGTACGCGGCGATGGCCGAGCCCAGGTCGAGCCGCTGCTCGGGCAGGAAGACCCGCCCATCGGTGGCCTCCGGCTCCATCCGGTTGACCGCCACGTGCAGGCCCGCCAGCGGGTCCGGGCTGCTCACCGGCCAGTCGCTGCCCGCCGCCAGGGTGGCGCCGGCCCGCTGGAGGGCGCCGAACGGGTACTGCCAGGCGGCCCGCTCCGGCCCGAGGAAGGGGATGGTCAGCTCGTCCATCTGCGGCTCGTGCGCGGCCCAGAGCGGCTGGATGTTGGCGACGGCGCCCAGCCGGGCGAAGCGCGGCAGGTCGTCCGGGTGGACCACCTGGAGGTGGGCGAGGTGGTGCCGGGTGCCGCGGCGGCCGTTGGCGCTGCGGGCGGCCTCGACGGCGTCCAGCGCCTCGCGCACGGCCCGGTCGCCGAGCGCGTGGAAGTGCACCTGGAAGTCGAGCGCGTCCAGTTCGGTGACGTACCCGAGCAGCGCCGCCGGATCGACGAAGCTGAGGCCGGAGTTGGCCGTGGCGCAGCCGCAGCCGTCCAGGTACGGGCTGGTCATCGCGGCGGTGAAGTTCTCCGCGATGCCGTCCTGCATGATCTTCACCGAGCCGGCCCGGAACCTCCCGTGGCTCAACTCCTCGCGCCGCCGGACGAGTTCGGGGATCTGTCCGGCGCCGCGGTCCCGGTCCCACCAGAGCGCCCCGGCGACCCTGGCGGTCAGCGCGCCGGAGCGGGCCGCGGCCAGGTAGGCGTCGGACGGGTCCGGCTGGCCGTTGAACTCGCCGAGCAGCGCGTCCTGCCAGCCGGTGATGCCGAGCGAGTGCAGCAGCCGCTGGGCGCGCAGCAGTCCGTCCAGCCGGTCGGCGGCGGTCGCGGGCGGCAGCAGCCGGGCGACCAGGCCGGTGGCGCCCTCCTGGAGCGTGCCGCTCGGGGTGCCGTCGGCCTCGCGCTCGATCCGCCCGTCAGCCGGGTCGGGGGTGTCGGCGGTGACGCCGGCGAGCTCCAGCGCCCTGGTGTTGGCCCAGGCGCCGTGGTGGTCCCGGTTGGTCAGGTAGACCGGCCGGTCGGGGACGACGGAGTCGAGCAGCTGCCGGGTCGGCAGTCCGCCCTCGAAGCTCTCCATCGACCACCCGCTGCCGGTGATCCACTCCTGTTCCGGGTTGGCCTCGGCGTACTCCCGGACACGCACCAGGTAGTCGGCGACGCCGACCGTCCCGGTGAGGTCGCAGGACGCCAACTCGGCCCCGCCGAACACCGCGTGGATGTGGGCGTCCTGGAAGCCGGGCAGCAGCAGCTTGCCGGTGAGGTCGACGACCTCCGTCCCCGGCCCGATCAGCTCCCGGACCTCGTCGTGCCCGACGGCGGCGATCCGCTCGCCGACCACGGCCAGGGCGCTCGCCCGGGTGCGGGCGGCGTCGCCGGTGTGGACGGGTCCGCGGGTGAAGACCAGATCGGCCTCGGTCATGGGTGGTGCTCCGTTCTCGTGTGCTGGTGCCTGGCGTGCGTCGTACGGGGCTTAACCGACGGGATCCCCCAGGAAGTACGGCGAGCGCCGCCGCCAGCGGGCCCAGGCCGCCGCCGGGAGTCCGCTGACGATCATCAGGATCACCACGGACAGCTCGAACCAGCCGTTGTCGGCGGCGAGTTCGAAGTGGTCCGTGGAGTCGTAGAAGGTCCAGGCCAGGTAGCCGCCGACGGCGAGCAGCGCCGCCGCGCCCAGCAGCGGCCCGACCACCGCGCGCAGCCCCTCCAGCAGGTCGGTGCGCAGCAGCCCGCGGAACCGGACGGCGGCCGCGACGGCGGTCAGCGCGTAGTAGAGCGCGACGATGATGCCGATCGCGTTGACCGCGGCCGAGATCAGGTCGTTGACGGTCGGGATGGCGATCGAGACCAGCGCCAGGGCGACGGCGACGGCGGTGATCAGCAGGGTGCCGACGGCGGGCGTGGCGTGCCGGGGGTGCAGCCTGGTCCAGACCGGGCCGAGCACCCGGTCGCGTCCCATCGCGTACATCCCGCGCGCGGTGGGGATCACCGAGGACTGCAGCGAGGCCACCGCGGAGAACATCAGCGCGATCAACGGCAGTGCCGCCAGCGGCTGTTGGGCCAGCTTGGCGCCGAAGTAGGTCAGCCCGTGGGCGCCGTTGTCGGCCAGCTCGTCCATCGGCAGCACCCGCTGGAACGCGGTACCGGCGAGCAGGAACAGCAGCAGCATCACCACCAGGGCGACCATGCCGCCCCGGGAGGCGTCCCGCGGGTCGCGCACCTCCTCGCCGACGCTGAACACCGACTCGAAGCCCCAGTAGCAGAACACCGCCAGCACCATGCCCTGCGCGACCGCGTCGAAGGAGGGGATGTCGAAGGGGTTGAACCACTGGAGCGAGAACGGCTGGTCGCCGGCGAACAGCCCGTACCCGCAGAAGCCGAGCAGCACCGCGTACTCGAACACCAGCAGCGCCTTCTGCAGCCGGGCCGCCAGGTCCAGCCCGCGCACCGCGACCAGCGCGGCGCCCACCAGCACCACCAGGCCGAGCAGGGTGCACTGGACGGTGGAGTCGGCGTCGAGCCGCAGCCCGGCGACGCTGCGCACGTGCGCCTGGTCGAGCAGCTGGATGATCGAGGAGCCGGTGACGGTGGTGGTGTACGCCATGAAGACCACGGTCCCCACGGTGTTCACCCAGCCGGTCAGGAACCCCAGCCAGGGGCTGAGCGTGCGCCCGACCCACCGGTAGCTGCTGCCCGCGTCGGGTTCCACGGCGTTCAGCCGGCCGTACCCGCCCGCGATGGCGAGCACCGGCAGGAAGGCCAGCAGCATGATCGCCGGGAGGTGCAGGCCGACCACCCCGGCCATCAGGCCGAGGCCGATCCCGATGCTGCTGGTGGCGGCCGTGCTGGAGGCGGCGATCACCGCTCCGTCCAGCAGGCCGAGCGACTGACGCATCGCGACGTGGGAGCCACCCGCGTCCGTTCCCGGGCCGCCGTCCGTGTCCTTCACCGTCGATGCCAACGGATCACCGCCTTGGTCGTGGGGTGCGCGTGTGGGGTGCGCGTGTGCGGGGGAACTCCCGCGCCGGTCGGAGGGGGTGACCGGGGCGGGAAGTGCGTGCCATGAAACCGGCGGCGCCACCACACGTCAATGCCGTTGTCATAAGACCGGGCAGCCGCCGCGTCCCCCTCCGGCTCCCCCTCGGTTAACCGCGGATTCACCGGGCGCCGGAAACCACGTTCACCTCGGCCGCCTAGCGTCGTTCCCCGGCTGTGTGCTCGCACCGCGGGGCACCCACCGGAACCCGAGCCGCGCACCAGAACCGCGCACCGGAACCGTGTCGACGAGAGGGAACCACAGATGCTCCAGCGCAACCGCCGGTCCACCGCCCTCGCCCTGAGCGCGGTGGCGCTGGCCGGCGCCCTGACGCTCACCGCCTGCGGAAGCGACGAGAACAAGCCCGCGCCCGGCCAGACGAGTGCCGCCTCGATCGCCTGCGCCGGCAAGGGCGGCACCCTCCTCGGCGCCGGCTCCACCGCGCAGGGCAACGCCATGGACGTCTGGAAGACCGCCTACACCGGCGCCTGTTCCGGCACCACCGTCAACTACAGCGGCGGCGGCTCCGGCGCGGGCGTGCAGCAGTTCAACCAGGGCCAGGTCGCCTTCGCGGGCACCGACTACGTGCTCAAGCCCGCCGACGTGGACGCCTCCAAGGCGGTCTGCACCGGCGGCCGGGCGATCGACCTGCCGATGGTCGGCGGCCTGGTCTCGCTGGTCTACAACGTCGACGGCGTCGACAACCTGGTCCTGGACGGCCCGACCGCCGCCAAGATCTTCGACTCGCAGATCACCAAGTGGAACGACCCGGCGATCGCCGCCCTCAACCCGGGCGCCACGCTGCCGGACGCCGAGATCCAGTCCTTCCACCGCTCGGACGACTCCGGCACCACCTACAACCTGACCTCCTACTTCGCCAAGACCTCCGGCGGCGCCTGGAGCGCCGCACCGGACAAGGCGTGGAAGGGCAGGAACGGCCAGTCCGCCAACGGCAGCGCCGGCCTCTCCGCCCAGATCAAGCAGGTCAAGAACTCGATCGGCTACGCCGAACTGTCCTACGCCCAGATCAACAACCTGAAGAGCGCCAGGATCTCCACCGGCGCCGCCAAGCCGGTCGAGGCCACCACCGCCAACGCCGCCAACACCTTCGCCACCTCCACCGTGTCCGGCACCGACGGCGACCTCGCCCTCTCCCTCGACTACGGCACCAAGGCCGACAACGCCTACCCGATCATCCTCGCCACCTACGAGATCGCCTGCGACAAGGGCAACAAGGCCGCCACCCTCGACACCCTGAAGTCCTTCCTCACCTACACGATCAGCGACGCCGCCCAGAAGGCCATCGGCGAGAAGGGCTACGTCCCGCTCCCCGCCTCCATCGGCGACCGGGTCAAGTCCGCCGTCGCCAAGCTCGCCTGAGACCCGCCCCACCCCACCGCCGGCCCCACCGGGGGCCGGCGGTGCCGGCGTTCCCTCCGGAAGGCGTCAGAGCTCGTCGAGGGGGTCGTCGAGGACACCCTGGCGGGCGATGATGTAGCCGAGGTGGCCGCGGCTGCGGCTGCCGAGGAGTTCGCTGGCCTTCTGGATGTGGCTGGAGACGGTACGGGTGCTCATGCCGAGGCGGGAGGCGATGGCCTCGTCGGTGTAGCCGTTGACCATCAGGCGCAGGACGTTCTGCCGGGTGCGGGTGGTCAGCAGCCGGGGGCGGTGGTGGCCCGCCTGGTAGGTGACGGGCTCGGCGCGCTCCCACATCAGCTCGAAGATCTTGAGCAGGTACTCGACCAGCGGCGGGAGTTGGACGAGCATCGCCGCGGCCTCGCGGTCGGCGCCGGCCGGGATGAAGGCGGTGGTGCGGTCGCAGATGATGACCCGGTCGAAGACCTCGTTCAGGGTGCGCACCTGGGCGCCCTGCGCGGTGACCTGCTCGATGTAGGCGAGCGTCGGGCCGTGCGAGCGCACGGTGTGCTGGTAGAGGGTGCGCTGGCGCACGCCGCGGCCGGCCAGCGCGAGGTCGCGCGGGAGTGCGTCGGCCAGCTGGTCGGGGCCGCGTCCGCCGCCCGGCTGGGCGGTCAGCAGTTCCTCGGAGCAGTCGGCGACGGCCTTCTCCAGCGCCGGGTTGATCTCGTCGCCCGCCAGCAGGCGGATCGGCAGCCTGGAGCGCCGCATGACGTCCCGGTAGGCGTGCTCGGCGACGGTGAAGGAGGTGTGCAGTTCGGCGAGCCGCTCCTGGTGGGCCAGTACGGCGAGTTCGAGCGGCCGGGCCAGTCCGGTGGCCGCGACGTCCGGCGGGACGGCGGCCAGCCGGTCGCCGGAGCCGGGCAGCGGGCGCAGCAGGCCCATCGCCAGCAGGCACTCGGGGGCCTCCCCCCGCGCCTCGCCGTCGGCCAGCGCCGAACGGTAGAACTCGATGCCCAGGTCGCAGAGCCGGGGTGTCCCCGTTTCCGCGCAGTTGTCCTGGGTTGGGCACATCTGGGCATCCTTCCGGCTTCGGCATTGCGGCTTCACGAATGCCCGTACCGGTCACAGCCAGGCATCCGGACCGGCAAGATGGTGGTGACTGCCGTTCAGAAGCCGCCCCCCGGGCTCCGACAGCCGTGAGTGTACGCCCAATGGGCGCGGAAATCACCGGCTGACGGTAGTCGAACGAACACGCGTGCGGGGGCGTCGGCGGTGACGGTCCCGGACACGACCGCACCCGGCGACGGCGACCGGGGAACCGCCGGGAAGCCGCGCCCGCCGCCCCGCCGGGGCGTCCGGAGCGGGGGGTCGGCGGACGGAACGGCCTACAGACGGAAGGCATCCCCAGTTGCGAGCTGAGTCCGACCCGGCGGCACCGTCCGCCACCCCCGCCGGCCTGGTGGACCAGCGCCTGGTACGGCAGTTGGCGGAGGCCGCCGCCGCACAGGTCGGCTCCGGCGCGGTGCGGCTGCTGGGCGAGGGCGGGTTGCTCCAGGCCTACGCCAAGCAGCTGATCGAGGGCGCCCTGGAGCTCGAACTCCGGGAGCACCTGCGCGGTTCCGATGCGGGGGCAGGAGCGGGTGCGGGAGCAGGAGTCGGTGCGGGGAGCGGCGGCAACGGCCGCAACGGGAGCCGGGCCAGACGGCTGCTCACCGAGGTCGGCCCGGTCGAGGTGAGGGTGCCCAGGGACCGCGACGGCACCTTCTCCCCCAAGGCCCTGCTCCCCCGGGCCCGTCGGCTGCCCGGGCTGGACCGGCTGGTGATCTCGCTGACCGCGCGCGGCCTCAGCTCGGGCGAGCTGGTGGCGCACCTGGCCGAGGTGTACGGCGTCGAGCTCAGCAGGGAGACCGTCTCGGCCATCACCGACCAGGTGCTCGACGAGCTCTCCGAGCGGCGTGCGCGGCGGCTCGACCCGGTCTACCCGGTGGTCTTCGTGGACTCGGTGCGCAGCGGCCGCTCGGGCGGGCCGCTGGTGCACCTGGCGCTCGGGGTCTCCGTCGAGGGCCGGCGCGAGGTGCTGGGCCTGTGGCCGGCCGCGGACGGGGAGCAGTGGCCGCGGGTGCTGGCCGGGCTCGCCGGGCGCGGGGTGCGGGAGGTCTGGGTGCTGGTCGGCGGCACCGGCGCGGTCCTGGCCGAGGTGCTGGCCGGGCTCGCCGGGCGCGGGGTGCGGGAGGTCTGGGTGCTGGTCGGCGGCACCGGCGCGGTCCTGGCCGAGGCGGCAGCCGCGCAGTGGCCGCGCAC
>NZ_MSJQ01000146.1 GCF_014596515.1 Streptomyces sp. CBMA156 | reverse complement strand
GCACCCGGGCCCGCGCGGTCGCCGCGACGGCCAGCAGCACGCCGCTCAGCCCGAGGGCGGCGAACCAGATGGCCTGGCCCGCGGACAGCGAGGGCAGCACCCGGTGGAAGTCGTCCGTCACCGGCAGCATCGGCAGCACCGTGTCCACCAGACGGTTCGCCGGCCGCCCGTCCCTGACCTGGCTGACCGCCAGGACCAGGAACAGCAGGACCGCCCCCAGCGGCGCCGCGACCGGCGCCGGAGCGACCCGTCCGATCCCCAGCCCGAGCAGGGCGACGGCGACGACGACGAGCAGCCCCACCGCGAGGCCCAGCGGCCACTGGCCGTCGCTGAACGTCGCGTGCCCGGAGACGATCGCCGCGGCCCACCCGACGATCGCCGCCACCGCGAGCACCGCCGCGCCGGCCGTCACCACGAAGGCCGGGAGCAGCCGAACCGGGCCCGGCCGTGGCGTGGCGGCGAACAGCTCGGAGACCGCGCTGCGCGGCTCCCGGCCGCCGTGCCAGATCGCGGCGGCCAGCACCAGCGGCAGGACGACCCAGGCGGTCGACCGCAGCGAGTGGACCAGGGACGTCCAACTGGCCGCCCACTGCTGGACGTCCATCCAGAGGAAGACCCGGGTCAGGGCGGCCAGCGCCAGGAACAGCGCCGGGGCGACGGAGCGCTTCGCCTCCAGGCGCACCATGCGGAACATTCACAGTCTCCAGGGGTAGAGGGGTGGTCGGGTGGTGACGGCGCTACTTCGGGCCGCCGGCCTTCGCTCCGCGGTGCCGGCGCAGGATCGCGGAGTAGCCGCGCTCGATGTCGCTGTCGCCCGGGTCGGCGTCGGTGCCCGCGCCGCGGAGCCCGTCGACGTGGCCGGCGAAGACCGTGCCGCCCTCGTCGATCAGCACCACGCTGGTGCAGGCCGCGGCGACGTCCTCGACCAGGTGGGTGGAGACCAGGACGCAGGACTGTTCGCCGATGCCGCGCAGCAGCGCACGGAACTCCATCCGCTGGGCGGGGTCCAGGCCGACCGTGGGCTCGTCCAGCAGCAGGATGTCGGGGTCGTTGACGATCGCCTGGGCGATGCCCGCCCGGCGCAGCATGCCGCCGGAGAGCGAGCCCATCCGGTCGTCGGCCCGGCCGGTCAGGTCGACCCGGTCGATGGCGTGCTGCACCGCGTCGGCCGCCCGGTGCCCGGGCACCTCCTTGAGCCAGGCCATGTACTCGACGAACTCCCGTACGGTGAACCGCCGGTAGTGCCCGAACGCCTGCGGCAGGTAGCCCAGCCGGCGGCGCAGCGCGCGCAGCTCGCCCCGGCCGCGGCGGGCCCCGCCCAGGAGCTCCAGCTCGCCGCCGTGCGGGGTCAGGACGGTGGCGAGGGTACGGATCAGGGTGGTCTTGCCCGCCCCGTTGGGCCCGAGCAGGCCGTGCACTCCGGTGCCCAGGTCCAGGTCGATCCCGTCGACCGCGCGGCGGCGGCCACGCCGGACGGTCAGGCCGCGGGCCCTGATGTGGTGGGCGTAGCGGGTGGGCGCGATCTCGCTCGCGATGCCGGTGACGGGCATGGTCGTTTCTCCTCGCGGTACGGGTGAAGGATGCGGCTGAAGTACGGGGGTGGGGGATGCGGGTGAGGGGTGGGGCGGGTGGCCTGCCGTGACGGCGGGCCACCCGGCGGTCAGCCCCGGCGCGCGCGGGCCTCACGGGGATGCAGGTAGGCGTTGCGGGACAGGACGACGGCGACGCCCAGGAGTGCCACCGCGACCGCCCACCCGGGGGCGGCCGAGTCCCGCAGGTAGGAGGGGACGGTCCGGCCGTCCATCGCGGGGACGACCACCAACGCGGCCCATCCGGCGCCGAGCCCGCTCGCCGCGCGCTGGATGCCCACCCTGCTGCCGATTGCCAGGGCGGCGCAGGTCAGGGCGAGGGCCGGCAGCAGGACCAGCGCGGGCCCGGTACCGGTGATCGCGCCGCCGGCCGCCAGCGCCGGGACCACCAGGGTCAGCACCGCCACGGTCCTCCGCAGCAGCAGGCCGAGCCCCGCCCGTGGCGTCGTCGCGATCAGCTCGTGCGCCGGATCGGCGTGCGGGCCCCAGCTCAGGGCCACCCCCAGCAGCGGCATCGCCGGGGCCAGCAGCAGCAGGACC
>NZ_MSJQ01000145.1 GCF_014596515.1 Streptomyces sp. CBMA156 | reverse complement strand
GGCCGTGTCCGCCGGGGCGGCGGAGGGCGCCGACGGGTGGTCGGGGGAGGCGGCCTGGGCGGTGAGCGGGGTGGCGAGGGCGAGTGCCAGCAGGACGGCGGTGGCCGTGGCGGGCTTCCCTCGGCGGGGCAGTCGCATGACTGTCCTCCTGTGGGGGTCCGTGAAAGCGGAGCGGTGGAGGAGGTGAGGCGCGCGCCAGCATGATGGTCCGTCAATGTCATGTGTTCGTCAAGACGTTCGGAGAGGGGGTGCGGCGGCGGAGACCGGCACCCCCGGTCCGGCGGCTCAGCGGCTCTTGGTCAGCACGGCCTCCGTCCAGCCCCTGAACAGGGTGATCAGGGTCGAGCAGCGGGCGACGCCCCCGGGAAGGGCCGGCAGCAGGACCAGCGCGGGCCGGTAGACCGCGATCACCATGACCAGGGGGACCAGCCCCAGGGCGACGATGAGGGTGCGCTGGCACGCGGCCAGCCGGTGCAGGGCGGCGGGAAGCATCGATTCTCCTTCGACTGCGAGGACTTGGGTTCACCGACGCGGGTTCACCGGTGTGAGTTCACCGACGTGGGTTCACCGCCTACGCTTTCGTGCGGCGCGGGCGTTGCGCCACGGGCAACGCGTTGCCGATCGGCGGCAACGGCGTGGCGGGCGGGCACGGCTGTGATCGGGGAGTCGCGGGTGTTGGATCGGCACAGGGACGTCTCGGAGCCCTTCGGCCCGCCGGAGGCGGAAGTCCGGGCGTTCATCGAGTTCATCGGCCGGCTCTTCGCGGTCCTGGACACCACGCTGACCCGCTACGCGGCCCGCTGCAACCGTGACAAGGGTTCCGTCTCGCGGTACTTCACGGGCCAGCGCATCGCCCCGAAGGAGTTCGTCGACGAGTTGCTGCGCCATGTCGGGGAGCTGGGCGGCCAGTCGGTGACCGCCGAAGTCCAGGACCAGGCGCACCACTTGAGGATGGAGGCGTTGCGGGTGCGCAACGCCTCGCGGCATGACGTCGAACAGCTGCGGGACAAGCTCGGATCCGCCGAGCGGGAGCTGCACCTGGCGAGCGTGCGCGAGCGGCACCTGCTGCGTGCGCTGGAGGCGACCGAGGCGCAGGCCCACCAGGCCGAGCAGCGCTACCGGCAGCTGGAGGCGGACTGGGCCGCGGCCCGCTACGCCTCGGGTGCCGTCGGCGCGCTGGAGCTGTACGAGGAGCCGGGCGGGGCGAGCGGGGTCAGAGACGAACTACTGGGCCTCAAGGCGGAGTTGGAGGCGCTGCGGACCGAGCTCGCGCGTGCGCAGTCGCTCAAGCACGTGGCGGAGGAGCGCTGTGTGCGGCTGGAGGCCCGGCTGCTGGCGGCGGAGGCGACGCTCGACGCCGAGCGTGCCGCCGGGCGGCTCAAGCCGCCGCACGTGGAGCTGGAGTCCGTGCGGATGGCGCTGAACCGGGAGTTCGGGCAGCGGGTGGAGCGGTCGCTGGACCTGGCGACGGTGGCCGGGGAACTGTCCGGCCTGCTGGTCCGCCGGGTGGCCGACTTCGTCTCGGTGGACCTGGTCGCCGGGCTGACGGACGACGCCGAGCTGCCCACCGGCAGGCCGGACGGCCGTACGCTGCTGCGCCGGGTCTCGCTGGCCTTCACCCCCGGCGCCGAGCAGTGGAACGACGAGCCCGGCGAGGGGACACTGCTGACCGCGCCCGGCGCCACTCCCCAGGGCCGGGCCCTGCAACAGGGCGCCCCGGTGCTCGTCCCGGTGATGAGGCCCGGGACGACCGCCCGGGGGACGGCCGCCTCGGACGCCGGTGCCGCCTCGCTCTCCGGGGCGGCCGGAGGCTCCGTCCTGGCACTGCCACTGGGCGTCCGCGGCACGGTGTTCGGCGTGGTCACGCTGGTCCGTCAGGCCGGCCGGGGGCCCTTCGGCCACGGCGACGCGGACCACCTCCAGGACCTCGTCGTCCGCGCGGCCCTGTCCATGGACATCGCGCGCCTGCACGGCGCGGAGCTGAAGGTGGCGGCCACCCTCCAGCGGTCGATGATCCCGGAGCTGCCGCCCGCGATCGCCGGCATGCGGCTGGCCCACCGCTATCTGCCCGGCGAGCGCCGGGGCGGGGTCGGGGGCGACTGGTTCGACGCGTTCCAGCTGCCGGGCAGCCGGGTGGCCCTGGTGGTCGGCGACGTGATGGGCCGCGGCCTCCACGCGGTGCAGACCATGGCGCGGCTGCGCGCCGCGGTCCACGCCCTGGCAGGTCTCGACCTGCCGCCGGGGCAGCTGCTGCGCCACCTGGACAACCTGGCCCACAAGCTCGGGCCCGAGCACCTCGCCACCTGCCTGTACGCGGTCTACGACCCGATCAACCGCACCTGCGAACTGGCCGGTGCCGGCCACGTCCCCCCGGTGCTGGTACGTCCGGACGGCACCAGCGAACTGCTGAGGATCCCGTCCGGCGCACCGATCGGGGTCGGCGGAGTGCCGTTCCTGACCGCGGCCGTCGACGTCGTGGACGGGTCGATGCTGGTGCTCTGCACGGACGGCCTCGTCGAGGTCCGCGGCGGGGACACGGGCGTGGGCCTGGCCGCGCTCTGCGGCAGCCTGATCGACCCGCGGCAGAGCCCCGAGCAGGCCTGCGACGCCCTTCTGGACCGCCTCCAGCCCGGCGACCGGGAGGACGACATCGCGCTCCTGGCGGCGCGTCTCACCGGGATCCCGCCGGCCGACGTGGCCACCTGGCAGCTCGAACCCGAGCCGGACGAGGTGGCGCGGGCACGACGGCTGGTGGTCGGACAGCTCGCCGCCTGGGGTCTCGAAGTCCTCAGGGACACCACCGAGTTGCTGGTGTCCGAGCTGGTGACCAACGCCATCAGGGTGGCGCGGGACCGGGTGCAGCTCCAGCTGATCAGGGCGGACCGGCTGCTGGTGGAGGTCAGCGACGACAACCACAACCTGCCCTCGCTGAAGCCCGGCGAGGTGTGGGAGGAGATCGGCCGCGGCCTCACGCTGGTCGCCCAGCTCGCCGAGCGCTGGGGCACCGCCCGCAAGGCGGTCGGCAAGGTCGTCTTCTTCGAGCTGCCGCTGCCCCCGCACCGGAGGTAGGCGGCACCTCGGCGGCACCTCGGAGACATCCCGGAGGCATCCCGGGCGGCTGCGGCCCGGTGGCGGAACGCGGATCAGGACGGTGGGGTGCGCAGGCTCGGTACGGAGGCGAGCAGGGCCCGGGTGTACGGGTGCCGGGGGTCGCGCACCAGGTCGTCGGTCGGGGCCGTCTCGACGAGACGGCCGCGGTGCATGACGGCCACCACGTCGGAGACGTAGCAGACCGCGGGCAGGTTGTGGCCGATGAACAGCATGGTCAGGCCCAGCCGGCGCTGGAGGCGGCGGATGGTGTTGAGGACGGACGCCTGTACCGAGACGTCGAGGGCCGAGGTGATCTCGTCGGCGATCAGGAGGCCGGGGCCGACCGCGAGGGCGCGGGCGATGGCCACCCGCTGGCGCTGCCCGCCGGACAGGTGTCCGGGCAGCCGGTCGGCGAGTCCCGGATCGAGGTCGACGAGGGCGAGGAGGGCGTCGACGCGTCCGGTCCTGGCGTTCCGGTCGAGCCGGTGGTGGGCGGTGGCCGCCTCGGTGAGGGCCTGGCGGACGGTCATCCTGGGGTTCAGCGCCGTGTCCGGGTCCTGGAGGACGACCTGGACACGGCGGCCGAGGCGGCGCCGGGCCCGCACGGTGTGGCCGCGCAGCTCCTGCCCGTCGAGCAGGATCCGGCCGCCGTGCACCGGTGTCAGCCCGACGATCGCGCGGGCCAGGGTGGACTTGCCCGAGCCGGACTCGCCCACCAGCCCGAGCGTCGTGCCGGACGGCACGTCCAGGGAGACGCCGTCCACCGCGGTGACCTGGCCGTGCGCGCCGTGGTGGCGGACGGTGAGGTCGTGGACCGTCAGGGCGGTCACGAGGCCACCGCCGGTGCGGGCAGCGGGTGCCAGCAGGCCACCCGGTGGGCGGGGTCGAGGACGGCGAGCGGCGGAGGCTCCTCGGCGCAGCGGTCCTGCCGGTGCCCGCAGCGCGGCTGGAACGGGCAGCCGGGGGTGGGCGCGAGCGGGTCGGGCGGGGCGCCCTCGACGACCGGCAGGGGCCGGTCGCGGTCGGTGCCGAGGTCCGGTACGGACTCGACCAGTGCCCGGGTGTACGGGTGCCGGGCGGCGGTGGCGAGCCGGTCCGAGGGCAGGCTCTCGACGACGGTCCCCGCGTACATCACCAGGACGCGGTCGCAGAACTCGCCGACGAGGGCGACGTCGTGGCTGATGAACAGGATCGCGGTCGAGGTGTCCCGCCGGATGTCGGAGAGCAGGCCGGTGATCCGGCGCTGCACGGTGACGTCGAGGGCGGTGGTCGGCTCGTCGGCGATGATCAGTCCGGGCCGCACCATCAGGCCGGCGGCGATCGTCACGCGTTGGCGCTGGCCGCCGGAGAGCTGGTGGGGACGGGCCCGCAGCACGGTCGGGGGCAGTGCGACCCGGTGCAGGGCGGCGGTGGCCTCCAGCAGGGCCTGGGCGCGGTCCGCGCCGCGGTGGGCCCGGACGGTCTCGGTGAGCTGGGTGCCGATCCGCAGCGCGGGGTTGAGCGCCGACGCCGGGTTCTGGAAGATCATCGCGAGCCCGGTGGCGAGGTGGCGCCGGCGGTCCCCCGGCCGCATGGTGGCGAGGTCGGCGCCGAGCAGGCGCAGGGTCCGCCGGGACACCCTGGCCCGGGCGGGCAGCAGGTCGGCGACGGCGAGTGCGGTGAGCGACTTGCCGGAGCCGGACTCGCCGACGAGTCCGACGATCTCCGCGGCCCGCAGGGACAGGCTGACCCCGCGGACCGGCCGGATCACCCCGTCCCTGGTGGGCAGTTCGACGACGAGGTCCTCGATCTGGAGCACCAGGCCGTCCTCGGAGGGACCGCTGGGGGTGGTCGGCGGCGGAGCCGTACGGGGGGCCGGGCCGCGCCGTGCGACGGCCGCGGCCAGCACCTCGCCGAGCAGCTGGAAGGTCAGGGCCGCGTAGAGGATGGCCAGGCCGGGCGCGAGGGCGGGCAGCGGCTGTCCGTAGACGCGTTCGAGCCCCTGGTTGAGCAGCTGTCCCCAGTCGTATCCGGGCGGCTGCACGCCCAGGCCGAGGAAGCTGAGCCCGGAGAGCGCGACGAGCGAGGTGCCCGCCGCCGTGGTGGTGCTGAGCAGCAGCGGCTCGGCGATGTTGGGCAGGACGTGGCGCAGCAGCAGCCGGTGCCGGCGCAGGCCGAGGACGCGGGCGGCGGCCAGGTGGTCGGTGCCCGCGACGGCGGCGGCGAGGGTCTGCGCGAGGCGGGCGAAGCCGGGGACGCTCGCGAGGGCGAGGGCGAGCAGCGCTCCGGTGGCGCCCGCGCCGAGGACGACCGCGAGGAACAGGGCGACCAGGAGCGCGGGGAAGGCGAGCAGGAGGTTGATCAGCGCGCCGAGCCACCGCCGGGTGCGCGGGCCGAGGACGGCGGTGGCCGCTCCGAGGAGGACACCCGCGCCGGCACCCAGCAGGGTGGCCGCCAGGGCGAGCAGCAGGGAGGGCCGGGTGGCGGCCGCGACCCGGGCGAGCAGGTCGCGGCCGAGGTTGTCGGTGCCGAACGGGTGGGCGGCGGACGGGCCTTGCAGCACCACGGAGGGGTCCGGGCGGTCGGCCGCGGCGCCGCAGACCAGCGGGCCGAGCAGGGCGAGCAGGAGCAGCGAGGCGAGCATGGCCGTCGCGGCCCAGGCCATCGGCGAGCGTGGCCGTCCCGGGGGCATCCGCATGGGTCGTCACATCTCCCTGATGGCCGTACGCGGGTCGAGCAGCGCCAGCAGCACGTCGACCAGCAGGCCGGCGAGCAGCACGGTGGTGCCGAGGATCAGCACCATGGCCTGGACCACGGGGTAGTCCTGGGCGACGACGGACTGGGCCATCGCGGAGCCGATGCCGGGCCAGGCGAACACCTTCTCGACCAGGACGGTGCCGGCGATCATCGCGGGCAGCAGGCTGCCGGCGACGGTGAGCGAGGCGGCCGCCATGTTCGGTGCCGCGTGGCGCAGGTAGCGGCGGGCGGGTGACAGCCGCTTCCCCCGGGCGGTGCGCATGTAGTCCTCGGCGAGTACCTTCAGCGCCTCCACCCGGACGATGCGCACGAGGACGGCGGTGGGCGCGAGGGAGAGCGCGACGACGGGCAGGACGAGGGAGCCGGCGCCCGCGGTGCCCGCCACGGGGAGGAGCCGGAGACCGACCGCGAGCAGCGCGGTGAGGCCGGCGGCGAGGACGAAGTCCGGCACCCCGGCGAGCCCCGCGGTGACCGCCGTGAACGCCAGCTCGGTGCGCGGGTGTCGTCCGTCGCGGGTGTGGACGGCGGCGAGCAGCCCGCCCGGCAGGGCGACGGCGAGGGTGACGAGGAAGGCGAGCAGCGCGATCTGCAGGGTGGCCGGGAGCCGGGTGCGGACGAGCTCCGCGACCGGTGTGCCGGTGACCAGCGAGGTGCCGAGGTCGCCGTGCAGGAGGCCGTCCAGGTAGTGCCGGTACTGGCTCGGGAAGGGCTGGTCGAGGCCGAGCTGGTGTCGGCGGGCGGCGACCAGGGCGGGGGAGGCGTCGATGCCGAGGGCGGCGCGTACCGGGTCGCCGGGGACCAGCCGGACCATCGCGAAGGAGGCGGTGAGCACGACGCCGAGGGAGACGGCGAGCCGGGCGGCGCGGCGGCCGAGGAACACCGTCCACGGGTGGCGCGGGAACCGGGGCGCGGACCTGACCGGGCCCCCGGTCACCGGTGCAGCCGGATGCTGGTGGGGACGAGCTGGCCGCCGTTGGCCGTGCTGAAGGTGGTGCGGTACCCGTAGAGGGTGCTCCGGCCGTCGGCGATCGGCAGGGCGTCGGCGGAGCGGAGCAGTGCGGCCGACGCCCGGTTCCAGGTGTCGCAGCCCGCGGTGTCCGGTTCCCGGAGGGCCTGGGCGACCAGCGCGTCGTACCCGGGGTTGGCGATGGCGGAGAAGTTGAGGCCCTGGGCGGGGGCCGGGCCGGAGAAGAACGGGACGAAGCCGGACGGCAGCGGGAACCCCGGGGTGCTGCCCATCGTGATGTCGAAGTCCCCGGTCTGGTACATCGCGCTCACCAGGGCGGGCAGGCTCTCGGTGACGAGCCGGACGTCCGCGCCCAGCTGTGACCAGGTCCGGGCCATCAGCTCGGCGACGGAGGACAGGGTGGGGCCGAGTTCCGCGCTGGTGACGATCCGCAGCCGCAGTTGCCGGCCGTCCTTGACGAGCCGTCCGTCGATGTCACGGACCCAGCCGGCGGCTCGCAGGGCGGCGACGGGGTCCCCGGTGGGCAGGTTGGCGGCGGCGAGGTCCGCGTGGCAGACGCCGCCCTCGGCGCCGAAGTCGGCGGCGGGGCGGCCGGTGCCGCCGACGGCGACGTTGGCGAGCCCTTGGCGGTCCAGCGCGGCGACGAGCGCGGTGCGCAGTGCGGGGT
Organism: Streptomyces sp. CBMA156; assembly: GCF_014596515.1. GTDB lineage: Bacteria > Actinomycetota > Actinomycetes > Streptomycetales > Streptomycetaceae > Kitasatospora. Next base: position 4,173 of record NZ_MSJQ01000145.1, on the reverse strand, counting down.
CGGCGAGCGGGCGGCCGGGGCGGTGGTTGAAGAAGGTGAGCCCGACGACGGTGGCGATGTCGACGGTGGCCAGGCCGCGGCCGGTGAGCCGGGCGCGGTCGGGACCGCTGACCATGGCGATGTCGACGCCGCCGGTGAGCAGCAGGTTCGCGGCCGTGGCGGCCTGGGGGACGACCGGGATGACGATGTGTGCGGGCAGGCCGGGGGTGGCGGTGGTGGCTCCGGCGGGCCCCCAGGTGTAGCCGTCGCGGACGGTGAACTCGTAGGGGCCGCCCGGGGTGTAGCGGGTGAGCCGGTAGGGGCCGGTGCCCTGGGTGGCGCGGTCCAGTGCCCCGGGGTGGTCGAGGCCGGCGGGGCAGACGATGGGCAGCAGGCCGAGGGTGCGGGTGAGGAAGGGGTGGGGGCTGCCGGTGGTCGCCGTCACGGTGCCGGTCGTGTCGTCGGCGGTGGCGGTGTACGGGACGCCGGGGAGGACGGTCTGGGCGCCGGCGAGCTGGTTGGCGGGGTCGCCCGCGTAGGTCAGGGCCCGGGCGACCGCGGAGGCGGTGAGCGGGGTGCCGTCGGAGCAGGTGACGTCCGGGCGGAGGGTGAAGGCGGCGGAGGTGGTGGTGGCCTGCCAGGACGTGGCCAGGCCGGAGACCACCGTGCCGTCGGGGGCGATGTTGACCAGGGAGTCGTAGGCGTAGCGGGCGGGGCCGGCTCCGAAGGCCGAGTACGGGTCGAAGCTCGGCGTCTCGCCGGCCGCCGCGATCCTGACGGTCCCGTGTTCCACGAGCGGGGTGCTGGTGTCGGAGCGCGCGACGCCGCCGCAGCCGGTCAGCGTGAGGGCCGTGGCGGTGAGGGCGGCCGGCAGGCGGACGGGAGCGGTGGGACGGGGCATGGCGGTCATGGTGCCATCGGATCGGAATGCCGAGGGGTCAGCTTCAGCTGCGATATTCACTCGAACGAGTCTGGTCGATTGATTCGTTTCACCAGGTGAAGGCGATAACGGCCGCACCGTGTCCCGCCGGAAATCGAAAGGCACTCGCACGGGTGAAATGGCCGGAAAGGTTTGGCCCCGACCCAGCGGACTCGACTAGCGTTCCCCGGGAGTTCCCCTGACCACACGGCCGTCGTGTGTCTGTGAAAGCTGAGGACGGAAATCCATGCTGCCACCCGTAGTGCCGCCCTTCGTGGCGGGCCTCGTCGTCGCGCCACTGGCCAAGCTCCTCCTCAAGCCGGTGGTGCGAGGCGTCGTCAAGACGTCCGTCGGTCTGGTCCTGGAGGTGAAGAAGGCGGCCCACGAGGCCGGCGAGAACATCCACGACCTCGCGGCCGAGGTGGCCGCCGAGATGGGTTCGGACCGGTCGGCCACGGATGACGGGGCGGCCCACGAGGGCAACGGCCACCGGCCGGGTGGCGCCGGAGCGTCGCACGGGGGCAAGTCCGAGCGGATCGCCGTCGAGGGCGGGGCCGGTGACGAGAAGGCCGCCAAGGGCCGTACCGGCACCGTCGCCGGCAAGTCGCACTGACGGCCCGGCACGCCCCCCGTCACCACGGCACGTCCTCCCACCGCAACGGCACACCGTCCCACCCCAACCGAAGGAGTGCACACGCGTGCAATCGGTACGAGTCGAGGGCCGTCCTGACGAGACCGCTCCGGCCCGGCGCCCGCCGGACGAGCTGTACCTGCTGGACCCCGAGCTGCTCGCCGACCCGGCCGGGGGCTACGGCCGGGTGCGGGAGCAGGGGCCGGTGGTGCGGGCCTGGCTGACGGACGAGCAGCCGGTCTGGCTGGTCACCCGCTACGACGACGTGCGGGACGGGCTGCGCGATCCGCGCTTCGTCAACAGCCCCGCCGCGATCCCCGGCTTCACCGGCCCCGATCCGCGCAGGCCGCTGGTGGACATGCTCAACCTGCCGGCCGAGGTGCTCGACTACTTCATGATCTCCGCGCTGGACATCGACCCGCCGGACCACACCCGGATGAGGGGCGCGGTGGCCCGCTCCTTCACGGGGCGCCGGATGCAGGCCCTGCGGCCGCGCATCGAGCAGGTCGTCGAGGAACTGCTCGCCGCCCTGCCCGCCCACGCGGAGAACGGCGCGGCGGACCTCGTCGAGCGGTTCGCATACCCGCTGGCGACGACCGTGGTGTGCGAGCTGGTGGGCATTCCCGAGGCGGTGCGCCCGCTGTTCCGCCAGTGGGGCGACGACATCGTGACGATGGACCCGGACCGGCTGGGGACGTCCTCCCCGGCGCTGATCGAGGCCGTCCACGACCTCCTGCGGCAGCGGCGCGAGAGGCCGGCCGACGACATGCTGACCGCGCTCGCCGAGGCGACGGGGAGCGGCCGGTACCCGATCAGCGAGAAGGAGGCCGTCACCATGACGCTCAATGTCGTCATGGCCGGCTACGAGAACGCCGCTCAGCTGATCATCAACGCCGTCGCCGCGCTGGTCACCCATCCGGAGCAGCTGGAGCTCCTGCGGACGGACCGGGCGCTGCTGCCCGGCGCCGTGGAGGAGTTCATCCGCTGGTGCGGCCCGGACATCATGGTGCGGATGCGGATCGCCGCGGAGGACACCGAACTCCACGGCACGCCGATCCGTCAGGGGGACGCCGTCCAGTTCATCCTGGTCTCCGCGAACCACGACCCCCGCCGCTATCCGGACGCCCACCGCCTGGACCTGACCCGGCGGCAGGCCGACCAGTCGGAGGGTCACCTCGGTTTCGGGGGCGGCATCCACTACTGCCTGGGGGCCTCGATCTCCCGGCTGGAGTGCGAGACCGCGCTCCGGGGCCTGCTCGACCGGTACCCCGGCCTGGCGATGGCCGTCGCCCCGGAGGACCTGCCGCGGATCGCGATCCCGGGCGCCGCTCCGCGCTACACCGGGCTGCCGCTGCTGGTGTAGGAGCACCGGCCCGGGCGGAGGCCGTCGAGCGGGCCGAGGCCGTTCGACGGCCTCGCCGGTGTCCGGGCGTCGCACGAGAAGCGGTCGATAACGCCCTGCGGGGCCAAAGAACACTCGCACGAGTGAGAAGAAGCAATCCATTTGGCTGTGCCGGACATGATTCGACTACGGTGGCGAAGCGGCCGGGGAAATTTCCGGGAGTGGAACCAGTCCCGGATATGAACCCCCGCCAGATGGCTCCGAATAAGAGTTCGGAAAGCCGATTTTCCGGTGATCTGTCGTTCGAGTTCCGCGCGGGTTCTCCCGCGGACGTTTTCCGGTGCTCGCACGGCCCGTCGGTGCCCGTCGTACGTGAACGTGGAGAGGTTGGAGCATCATGCCACCCGTAGTACCGCCCTTCCTGATCGGCCTGGTGGTCGCACCACTGGCCAAGCGTCTGCTCAAGCCGCTGATGAAGGGCATCGTCAAGACGTCCGTCGGACTGGTACTTGAGGTGAAGAAGGCGGCCCACGAGGCCGGCGAGAACATGCACGACCTCGCGGCGGAGGTGGCCGCGGAGGTGGTGGCCGCCCAGATCGCCGCGGAGGGCGGCACCACGCCCGGGCACGACGACCAGCGGGACGCGGGTTCTCTGCAGGGCGGGTCGTCACAGGGCGGTGCCCCGCAGACCGGATCCCCGCAGGGCGAGAAGGACGAGGCCGGCGCGCACCGGGGCGAGGGCGACGCCAGGACCCCCAGGATCCGCACGACCGCCGGTGCCGCCAAGGCGCACTGACGGCCGGGAAGCACGGCGCGGTCGCGTCCAGACCGGGCGGCCGCGCCATCCCATTGTCAGAACTTCCGATCCGTCGCAGCCCGTCCGGTCCGTGACGGCCGCCGCGACCTCCGCAAACAGGTGAACGTACACATGCCATCTCTGGTGGGTGCCGCTACCGGGTACTGCCCCGCGGATCTGGAGGTGAGCCCTCGCTCCGTCACTCCGGGCCGGCAGCGCTGGGACGTCAGGCTGGTGCTCGGCCGGCCGAGAGCCGCCGAGGTCCTCGCCGCGAGCCTCCGGCGGATCCCGGGCATCACCGAGGCACAGGCCAACCCGATCACCGGTGGCGTCCTGGTCCGCCACGACGCCAGCCTCGCGGCCGCCGACATCGGGCGCCTCGTCCGGCGGACCGTCGCCGGGTTCGTGGACGACGCCGCACGGGGGCGGGGGGGGGGGGGGGGGGGGGGGGGAGGGGGGGGGGGGGGGGGGGGGGGGGGGGGGGGGGGGGGGGGGGGGGGGGGGGG
>NZ_MSJQ01000144.1 GCF_014596515.1 Streptomyces sp. CBMA156 | reverse complement strand
ACCCCGCCCCGCGCGGCAGCGCGCAGGACGGCGTCGACCAGCGGCGGCGGTCCGCAGACGTACAGGTCCGGTGTGCCGCCGCCGAGGTCGGGCAGGGCGGCGGCCAGCAGGTCCGCCGGAGTGCCGGTCGGGCCGGACCAGCCGGGGGCCGGCTCCCGGACGCAGACCTCGTGCCGGAAGCCCGGCAACTCGGCTGCCACGGCGGCGAGTTCGTCCAGGCCGAAGACGTCCCGCGGTGTGTTGACGCCGAGGAACAGCCGGGCGGGCTGCGGATCCTGCCACTCGGCCATCCGGCGGACCATCGCCAGCAGCGGGGCCAGCCCGGTGCCGCCGGCCACGAACCAGCGCGGGCGGAGCCCGGTCTCGCGCAGGCCGAAGGCGCCCTGCGGGCCGTGCACGGCGAGCCGGTCCCCCGGGCGGGCCCGGCCGGCGAGGTAGGAGGAGAAGTGCCCGCCCTCCCGCAGCCGGACGAAGAACTCCAGCCGGCCCTCCCAGTTGCCCGTGTTGGCGAGCGAGTACGCGCGCCTCAGCTCGCTGCCGGGAGCCTGGAGTTCCATGAACTGGCCCGGGTCGAACTGGCAGTCCGGGTCGTCGAGGAGCAGCGCCAGCCGCACGGTGTCCGGTGTCACCCGGTCCACCACACTGACAGTGGCCTCGCGGACCGGGACGCCGCCGTACAGGATGCGGGACTGCTCGTACGGCAGGGTGGCCGTCAGCGGCCCGCGGGGGAAGGTGCGGCAGAGCAGCACCCCGCCGCGCTCGCGCTCCTCGGGCGGGAGAGCCTGCTCGCTGTGCGGGCCGAGGTCGTACGGTCCTTCGGCGGCCGAGGCGTGGCAGGAGCCGCAGGTGCCCCGGCGGCAGGAGGCGGGCAGGGCGGCGCCGGCCTCCGCGGCCGCCTCCAGCACGCTGCGGCCGGGGGCGCAGTCGAACTCCAGCCGGCCGCCGTCGCTGGTGGTCAGGGCGACCGGGTACGAGCCGGCGGCAGCGGCCGGACCGCCCGGGCCCACCAGGCCGGCCAGGCCGTCCGGGCCCGCGTGGGTGTCCGTGCTCACGAGGCCGACCGTTCGAGTGCCGCGGCCAGGTCGGCTGCCGGGTCGTCGATCAGCCGCAGGTTGAACCGCCGCACCAGCTCGTCGACCAGGGCGGGGGTCAGGAAGCCGGGCAGCGACGGGCCGAGGTGGATGTTGCGGATGCCCAGCGCGAGCAGGGTGAGCAGCACCGCGACGGCCTTCTGCTCGGTCCAGGACAGCGCCAGGGTGAGCGGCAGGTCGTCGACCTCGCAGTCGAAGGCGTCGGCCAGCGCGGTGGCGATCCGGATGGCGGAGTAGGTGTCGTTGCACTGCCCGAGGTCGAGCAGCCGGGGGAGTCCGGCGATCTCGCCGAAGTCGTGCCGGTTGAAGCGGTACTTGGCGCAGCCGAGGGTGAGCACCACGGTGTCCTGCGGCGCGCCGAGGGCGAAGTCGGTGAAGTAGTCGCGTCCGGGGGTGGGCCCGTCGCAGCCGCCGACCAGGAAGAAGTGCCGGATGGCGCCCTCGCGGACCGCGTGCACCACCTGGTCGGCGACCGCGAGCACCGCGTCACGGCCGAAGCCGACGGTGACGGCCTCCTCCTCGGCCGCGGTCTCCGGGTAGCCGGGCAGGGCCTGGGCGGCCTGGATCAGCGGGCGGAAGTCGTGGTCGGCGAGGTGCCGGACGCCGGGCCAGCCGACCGGCCCCGCGGTGAAGATCCGGCGGCGGTAGCTGACGTGCGGTTCGATGATGCAGTTGGAGGTCATCAGGATCGGGCCGGGGAAGGCGGCGAACTCCTGCTGCTGGTCCTGCCAGGCGCCGCCGTAGTTGCCGGCCAGGTGCGGATGGGCCTTGAGCAGCGGGTAGGCGTGGGCGGGCAGCATCTCGCCGTGGGTGTAGACGTTGATGCCGGTGTCCCTGGTCTGCACCAGGACGGCCTCCAGGTCCCGCAGGTCGTGGCCGCTGACCAGGATCGCCTTCCCCGCGACCGGGGTGGTGCGGACGGCGGTGGGCTGCTGGGGGCCGTAGGTGCCGGTGTTGGCGGCGTCGAGCAACTCGATCGCCGCGAGGTTCAGCCGGCCCAGACCGACGGCGCGCTCCAGCAGCTCGGCGGGGTCGGTCGGCTCGCCGGCCAGGTAGGCGAGGGCGTCCTCGACGCCACCGAGGACCTCGGTGCTGCGGCGGCCGAGCACGTCGGCGTGGTGGGCGTAGGCGCAGATCCCCTTCAGCGCGTAGAGGTGCAGCGAGCGCAGCCCGACCACCTCGGGCCCGGCCAGGGGGAGCCCGATGTCCACCCGGACGGCCGGTGCCTGGCCGACGAGCGCGGCCGGGTCGGCCCCCGGGGTCCAGGCGGCCGGGCCCCGGAGCGTCTCCGGCTCCTGCCCGGCGGCGCGCGCGGCCCGCTCGTACCGGTCCCGGGTGCGGTCGCGGACACCCACGGCCAGCTGGATCAGGGCGGCGAAGCGGGTGGGGTTGAAGTTGACGTTGGTGAGGGTGGTGAAGACCGCGTACAGGACGAAGGCCGCCGCCTCGTCGTCCGGGTCGCCGAGGGCGCGGGCCTTCGCGGCGTACTGGGAGATGCCCTTGACCGCGTGGATCAGGAGGTCCTGGAGGTCCGAAGTGGGGGAATCCTTGCCGCAGTTGCCGATCGGACCGGCGCAGCCGGGAGTGGCGCCGGTGCGGTCGGTCTGTTCGCACTGGAAGCAGAACATGCGGGTCCTCCGGGGACTCGTGGTGTCGTTCGGACGAGGCGGCGGTACGGGCCCCGACGAGTCCAGGATGGGACCGCCACTGACGGGACATCAGGGCCGGAGGGCCCCAATCCGGGGCCGGGAGACCCAGTCGGCGACCGCGTCCACCGCAGCCGGTGCGTCCGATCGGGTGCACCTGGCGCGGCGTTCAGGCGAAACCGTCCGCGTGTCACCGCTGCCCGGCGCTCCGGCTGAGCACACTCCGAGGGCTGTGCCGCATTCATATGATGAAAGGACTGAGGTGAAGCCCAGTCAGAATCCGGCGACCGCCGTCACCTGGAGACGCCGACTCGGCAGGGCGATGGGTTCCGCCCTGGCCCTGACGCTCGTCCCCTTCGGCATGTCGCTCATCGCACCGACGGCCGCCTCCGCGGCCGGCCTCCCGGGAGGCCTCGGGCCCTGCCTGGGCGCGGACTGCCCGGCGACCTTCCCGCCGATCAACAACGGCCCCTTCGCCGGCCGCGACGAGGGCGTGAACATCTTCGTCGGCGGCGACTTCCTCGCCAGGGAGTCGGCCGCCGAGGCCGAGGGGCACGTGGTGACCCTCGGCAACTTCGACGTGAACAAGGCCGCCGGCGGCAGCTCCGTGTACAACATCGGCATCGTCGGGGTCGGCTCACGGGTCCCCCCGCCGGACGGGGCCGACTTCCTCACCGCCGGCGGCAACGTCACCGTGGCCCCGGGGCAGACGCTCCTGGCCGAGGGCGGCGTCGTCCGCTACGCGGGCACGGCCACCGGCACCATCACCAGCACGACTGTCCACGACCCGCAGGCCGTGGCCGCCTACACGCCGCTGCGCGGGCAGCTGCAGACGGCGAGCGAGTGCTACGCCGGGGTCGGCACACCCCGCCCTCCCACCGGAACCGCCGTCAACCTGGGGTTCGAGACCCTGTTCACCGGCGACGGCACCTCCACCCTCCAGGTCTTCAACGTCGACTTCGACCTGGTGGGGAACGGCGGCGGCGCCCAGGGCCTCACGTTCGCCGGCATCCCCGCGAACGCGACGGTGCTCGTCAACCTCACGGGCGACGCCCGCACCATCAACACCTTCAGCGGCAGCCTGGTGGACACCGACCCCCTGAACCAGCTGCGCGAGCGCCTGCTGTGGAACTTCCCGACCGCGACGACCGTCACCCTGAAGGGATCCGGGCAGTTCCAGGGCAGCGTGCTGGTCGGCAACCCGGCCAGCAACGCGACGATGAGCCTGCCCGGCCTGAACGGACGGTTCTTCACCACCGGCTCGCTGCTCCAGAACTCCGGCGGCGGCATGACCGGCACCGAGTTCCACGCCTACCCCTTCAACGGCGACCTCCCGGAGTGCGGCGCTCCGGCCCCCACCGCCTCGACCAGCGTGACGAAGGTCGACTTCGTGAGCTCGCTGCCGTTGGCGGGGGCGACGTTCCAGTTGTGGCACGAGACCAACGGGGTCGCTGGGCTTCAGACCTCGGGTGCGACCCCGGACACTGCTGTGGGTGCGCCGTGTGTGACCCCGGCGTCGGGTGTCTGTTCGGCGAGTGACCTGCCGCTGGGGACGTACTACTGGGAGGAGACGGCGGCGCCGCCCGGGTACGACCTGCCGCAGCCCGCGGTGACGACGGTGGTCCTCGACACCGCGGGGCAGACCGTCCCGGTGACGGTCCGGGACACGCTGACGGTCCTTCCGAGCGGGTCCACCTCCGTGACGAAGGTGGACTCCGCGACATCGCTGCCGTTGGCGGGGGCGACGTTCCAGTTGTGGCACGAGACCAACGGCGTTCCCGGGTTGCAGGCCACGGGGGCGAACCCGGACACCGCGGTGGGCGCGCCGTGCGTGACCCCGGCCTCGGGTGTCTGCTCGGCGAGCGACCTGCCGCTGGGCACCTACTACTGGCAGGAGACCGTGGCGCCGCCCGGGTACGACCTGCCCGCGGACAACGTGACCCCGGTCGTGCTGGCCACGGACGGGCAGAGCGTTCCGGTGACGGTCGGCGACACCGCGACGGTCGCGCCGACCGCCTCGACCAGTGTGACGAAGGTGGACTCCGTCACCTCGTTGCCGTTGGCGGGGGCGACGTTCCAGTTGTGGCACGAGACCAACGGGGTCTCGGGCTTGCAGACCTCGGGTGCGACCCCGGACACTGCTGTGGGTGCGCCGTGTGTGACCTCGGCGTCGGGTGTGTGTTCGGCGACGGGCCTGCCGCTGGGGACGTACTACTGGGAGGAGACAGCGCCGCCGCCCGGGTACGACCTGCCGCAGCCCGAGGTGACGACGGTGGTCCTCGACACCGCAGGGCAGACCGTTCCGGTCACGGTCCGGGACACGCTGACGCTCCTTCCGAGCGGGTCCACCTCCGTGACGAAGGTGGACTCCGCGACCTCGTTGCCGTTGGCGGGGGCGACGTTCCAGTTGTGGCACGAGACCAACGGGGTCGCTGGGCTTCAGACCTCGGGTGCTAACCCGGACACCGCCGTCGGGTCTCCGTGTGTGACGCCGGCGTCGGGTATGTGTTCGGCGAATGAGCTGCCGTTGGGCACGTACTACTGGCAGGAGACGGCGGCGCCGCCCGGGTACGACCTGCCGGCGAACACTGTGACCCAGGTCGTGCTGGCGACGGATGGGCAGAGCGTTCCGGTGACGGTCGGTGACACCGCGACCGTCGCGCCGACCGGGTCCACCAGTGTGACGAAGGTGGACTCCGTGAGCTCGTTGCCGTTGGCGGGGGCGACGTTCCAGCTGTGGCATGAGACCAACGGGGTTGCGGGCTTGCAGACCTCGGGTGCTAACCCGGACACCGCCGTCGGGTCTCCGTGTGTGACGCCGGCGTCGGGTGTGTGCTCGGCGAGTGGCCTGCCGTTGGGCACGTACTACTGGCAGGAGACGGCGGCACCTCCCGGCTACGACCTGCCGGCGAACACCGTGACCCAGGTCGTGCTGGCCATGGACGGGCAGAACGTCGCGGTCACCGTCGCCGACACCAGGACCGTCGCGCCGACCGCGTCCACCACCGTCCACAAGGTCGACTCCGCGACGGGGCTGGCGCTGGCGGGCGGGACCTTCCAGCTGTGGCACGAGAGCAACGGGGTTCCCGGGCTTCAGACCACCGGGATCAACCCGGACACCACCGTCGGGGCCCCGTGTGTGACCCCGGCGTCGGGTGTCTGTTCGGCGGCGGACCTGCCGTTGGGCACGTACTACTGGCAGGAGGTCGCGGCCCCGCCCGGCTACGACCTGCCGGGGCAGACGGTGACCACGGTCGTCCTCGACACCAACGGGCAGAACGTCCAGGTGACGGTCAGGGACACCAAGTCCGCTGTCGTGACCGGGTCCACCAGTGTGACGAAGGTGGACTCCGCGACGTCGCAGCCGTTGGCGGGGGCGACGTTCCAGCTGTGGCACGAGAGCAACGGGGTTCCCGGGCTTCAGACCATCGGGATCAACCCGGACACCACCGTCGGGGTCCCGTGTGTGACCCCGGCGTCGGGTGTCTGTTCGGCGGCGGACCTGCCGTTGGGTACCTACTACTGGCAGGAGGTCGCGGCCCCGCCCGGCTACGACCTGCCGGGGCAGACGGTGACCACGGTCGTCCTCGACACCAACGCGCCGGACGTCCAGGTGACGGTCAGGGACACCAAGACCGCTGCCGGGACCGGGTCCACCTCGGTCACCAAGGTCGACGCCGAGACCGGACACCCCCTGGCGGGGGCGACGTTCCAGCTGTGGCACGAGACCAACGGAGTTCCCGGGCTACAGACCTCCGGGACGAACCCGGACACCGCGGTGGGCGCTCCGTGCGTGACCCCGGCGTCGGGTGTCTGTTCTGCGGCGGACCTGCCGTTGGGCACGTACTACTGGCAGGAGGTCTCCGCACCCGAGGGTTACAGCCTGCCGCAACCCGCGGTGAGCACGGTCGAGTTGACCGACGACTGCCGGTGCGTGGCGATCACGGTCAAGGACAGCAAGTGCCCGCCGCCGCCCTGCCCGCCCACTCCCTGCCCGCCGGACGAGCACCCGTGGGAGCCGGGACACGAGCCCGGGCATGAGCCTGGGCACGAGCCCGGGCACGAGCCGGGACATGAGCCTGGGCACGAGCCGCATCCGCACGGACACGGCACACCCGCGACGGACTCGGACGAGGAGCGCGCCTGACCGACCCGCTCCGGCCAGTGAGCCCGTGAGGGCACGACCCTCACCGACGGTGGACGCCGTCGGTGAGGGTCAGCCGTCTGTGCGGCCGGGAGGGTGTTCCGGTCCGGGCCGGGACGGGCCTGCGGCGGAGTCAGGACGACGGGGTGACAGGCATGGTGGGAGCCCGCCCGGTCAGCCCCCTGCCGAACCGAGGGGGCCCGCCCGTGTCCGGATCGGCGCCCTTTCCGGCAGGCCGCCCGGTGCGCTAAGCCTGTCTCACCCGAACGAGGAGGCGCCCCGATGACCGCGGCTGGGAACGAGCACACACCGGGTACGGCCACGCAGATGACCGGCTTCGACGACATCTACGGCCGGCCGGACCCTCGGTCGTACTTCGAGGTCCTGGGGGCGCTGGAGTACCAGACGCCCCATCACGCCCAGCGCGTCTTCCGCGGGCTCCTGTCTCCTGTCGGCCTCCCCGAGGCTTCCCCGCGCCCGGCCGGCGGCCGGGGCGACGAGCAACCGGCCACGGTCCTGGACGTCTGCTGCTCGTACGGGATCAACGCGGCGCTGCTCAACCACCACGTGACGCTGGAGGAGTTGCACGACCGCTACACCTCACCGGGGGCAGCCCGCCTGACGACCGCCGAACTGATCGCCTCGGACCGGGAGTTCTACGCGGCGCGCCGTCGTCCGGACGCCGTACCCGTTATCGGCCTCGACATCTCCGCGCCGGCCGTCGGCTACGGTCTCGCCGCTGGTCTGCTCGATGCCGGGTTCGTCGAGAACCTGGAAACCACCCCGCCCAGCCGGGAGTTGAGCCGGGCCACCCGCGGCACCCGGCTGATCACCCTGACCGGCGGGGCGAGCTTCCTGTCCGCCCGCACCTTCCGTCCACTGCTGGAGGGCAGGCAGCAGCCGCCCTGGGTGGCGGCCTTCGTCCTGCGGACGGGCTCCTACCGGAACGTCTCCGACGGACTGGCCGTGCTGGGCCTGACCACGGAGAGGGACACCGTTCGCACCTATCCGCAGCGCCGCTTCACCGGCCCCGACGAGCAGGCGTACGCCGTCGCGGCCGTGTCGGCGGCCGGGGACGACCCCCGCGGCAAGGAGACCGACGGTCTCTTCCACACGGCCCTGCACCTGACCAGGCCCGCCGCGCAGGCGGTCGACCGTCCGCTGGACGCCCTGCTGCGAGACGGGTGAGCCCGCCGCCGCGCACGGCGGGGGCCCACGTGCCCCACGCGTCCCACTTCCGTCAACTCCTGTGGGCGGCGTACACCCGGTCGAGTTCGGAACGCCGTGTCAGCGGGCGGCGGGCGTAGCGGCCGTGTGAGGATCGGCGCGGCCGTGCAGGTGCGTTCCGCCGCCGCCGGCCGGAGACGACGTACGGAGGGATGCGGCATGGACCCGACGGACCGCCCGACGATCAGACACCCTCGACCGCCTGGCCTGGACACCCTCCACTACACCGCGAGGAGCGGCCTCGAAGCCGTTCCCGATCCCCGGCACCGCAGCATGGTCGCGGGCGTCCTGGACTCGGGCCTGGTCGACGGGATGATCGCCTTCACCGAACCCTTCGATCCGCCCGTGGACCTCGCGCAGGCCCGCGCCGACGCCCGGTTGCTCACCGCCGAGTTCGCGGCGTTCGGTGTCACGGTCCCCCCGGCCACCACGGACCACATCACGCTGATGCGCGCCCTCATGGTGCCCGTCGCCGACGACGCCCTCGCGCTCGCCCTGGACCGCATCTGGGTGTTCACCACCAACACCGACGACGTGTGCTGCCACGACAGGGCGGAGGCCGAGGTCATCCTGCGGGCCGGCATGCTGCCCGGGCAGGGCGCGTCCTCGCCGAACGCGCGGTACATCCGGCACATGTTCGGCGAGGTCGCGCGGCACTGCGATCCGACCTTCCTCGCCGTCTTCAAGACCTTCTTCTACAACGCGATCGCCGGCGTCCTGATGGAGTCGGAGTTCACGCCGGAGGCGTCCGACGAGGTCGACAGCGACTTCGTCCGCGTCTTCAACGGGTTCTCCCAGTTCTGGTTCACCTCGCTCCAGTTCACCGACCCCTGTCTGAGCGCCACCCGCCACCGGGCCTTCTGGACGGCGGCGCTGAGCTCCTGCGTCGCCTTCCTCAACGACGTCAACGACGTCCTGTCCTTCTACAAGGAGGCCGTGCACGGCGAGGACTTCACCGCCAGCCGGATCCACCGCCGCGCGGTGAGCGAGAACATCCCCTACCTCGCCGCCTACCGCCGGAGCCTCGACAGCGGTCTCGCCGCCTACCGCCGTGTGCTCGACCTCGCCACCGACGAGCAGCGCCCGCACCTCGAACGCTACATGACGGCCTTCGCCTACTGGCACTTCCACTGCCGTCGCTACCGCTGGCAGGACGTCTACCCCGGACTGACCCTGATCGACGGCTGATCCGGCGGGCGGGCGGACCGCCACCGCCTGCACCGGACCGGGATGACCGCCGAGGCCCGCGCCTTCCTCCACGCCGTCGCGGCCCTGCTCGACACGCCGCCCCCGGTGACGACGGTACGGCCCGTCGCGCCGGCGAAGCGGCGGGGCCCGTTCCGCCGTTGAGAAACGCGGCCCCGGGCCCGGCGGGCCGGACCTGACGACCGGTCACGGGCGGCGGTCCGCCTCGTCCGCCGCCCCCTGCGGCACGACGCCCGCCGCCGGCCGGCCCGCCACGCGGCGGGCGTGGATAGGGTGGCCGCCGACGCCGCGCGGCCGACTCCTCGGCGCGCGGCCTTCCGTCATGTCAGGAGAGATCTGGGTGAAGACCCGTATGACAGCGCTCCGGAGCGCCGCGGCCGTCGCGACGGCCGTGCTCACGGCGGTTGCCGCCGCCACCGGCTCCGCCGCGGCCGCTGCCGCCGGAAGTCCGGACACCAAGGCGGTGACGTACCAGGGCCGCGTCTTCCACGTGCCCGCGGCCTGGCCGGTGGTGGATCTGACCGCGGACCCGAAGACCTGTGTCCGTTTCGACCGGCACGCCGTGTACCTCGGTCACCCGGGCGAGCAGCAGGTCTGCCCGCCGCGGCTGGTCGGCCGCACCGAGGCCCTGCTGGTCGAGCCCGCCGCCGGCGCCACACCGGACCAGGAGGGTTCCAGCCCCGTCGCGCACGTGATCCGGGCGAACGACGGCGTCGTCGCGGTGACCGGGACGTACGACACGGACCAGCCGCTGGTGCGGCGGATCGTCACCGGCGCCGGGCTCACCCCCGCGCCGGCGCACCTGCCGGAGCCGGCGCCCGCCGGTGCCGGGAC